>JBIOKC010000091.1:0-7614 GCA_044451425.1 Thermodesulfobacteriota bacterium | reverse complement strand
GGAGGTAAAAGTAATGGGTAGCGTATTTTTGAGAAGAGATTCATGGGTAATTGAGTATAGAAAGCCGGAGGGAAGTTTAAAGCGGGAATCGGTGGGTAAACAAGGTGTGGCAACTAAAACTATGGCGAGGGAGATTCTTCGGAAAAAAGAACATCAAATCAAGCTCGGTCAATACGACATGCTGGACGCCGTTATACCCCCCCTGGAGGACTTCGCTAAGGACTATCTGATATACGTAAGGGAAACAGTAAAAAACGCTCATGGGATAGACACGAGCTATGCTTACAACACTTAAAAGACTTTTTCAAAGGACGCAAGCTCTGCGATATTAAACCCCAGGACGTAGACGATTATAAAGCCTCAAGGCTTAACGACGCCGCTCCGGCAACCGTAAACCGTGAACTTGAGGTACTACGTCATTTATTCCACTTGGCCGATAGATGGAATAAGTTTTTCGGCAAGAACCCGGTACCAAGGGCCGGGCTTTTACACTTAAACAATCGTAAAGAAAGAATCCTGAGCCTTGATGAAGAAAAGAGACTCCTCTCCGCATGTGATACCTACATTCGGAATATCATCATTACAGCCCTATACACGGGTCTGAGAAAGAGCGAGATAATCAGTTTGAAATGGGAGGACGTAGACTTTAACAGCGGAATCATTACCATCGACCAGACAAACGCCAAGAGCAAGAAAGCAAGACGTATACCTATTAACTCCAGTCGTAAGGTGATTACTCTTAGTGCAAAGGTTAAAGATCGTAGGGAGCGAGTACATATTCCTTAGCTCGAAGGGTACTCCATATATGAGACAGGATTCATTGAACAGGGCTTTCATGCTTGCCTTACAAAAAGCTGAAATAATGGGTCTGCGCTTTCATGACCTTAGGCATACTGCAGCTACTAGGATGATTGAGTCGGGATTCTCTATTGTAGCCGTTAAGGAGATACTAGGGCATTCAAGCCTCGACATGACTATGAGATATGCACACCCGAATGAATCTTTGAGGACTGCTTTAGAAGGACTCTCTACCTATTTTTCAGACTCACTTACTGACAAATCCACTGACATGAGCAATAACCGATGACGGGGGAGTAACGTAACTTATTGAAATCATTGGTAGCGGGGGGAGGATTTGAACCTCCGACCTTCGGGTTATGAGCCCGACGAGCTGCCAAGCTGCTCCACCCCGCGTCTGAGTAGGAAGGATAAGGGTATGGGATATTCCCCCCGCTGTCAAGTTCACGGACCGGCACACGCCGAATTCTCTCATTTTATTGACAACTACGCGCAATAAATATAGATTAAATTATTGGGCGGGATAATACTTTAAGAGGAGAAAATTAGATGAAAAAGGTAAGCGCATTTTTGATTGCGGCAGCTATGGTGTTTTCTATTTCGGCACTCACGGGCTGCAAAAACGAAAGCACGGTGAAGAAACCCGTACCGAGTTCATCGGAGCTCGAACAGACACAGAAGGAACTCGAACAGATAAAGCAAAACAGCACCGAACTCGACAAATACGTAATAAACCTTAAAAAGGAAATAAACGACCTAAAGATTGAAAACCAGAGGTTAATCGCCCGGACAAAAAGGCTCGAAGCCCAGATAATCGACCTGAAACTCGACCTCGGGCGTGTGCCGAACGCAAGCGACTCGGGAGATATGCTGGACAAGGACTCCGAACACGCCACCGGAACAAACGACACCGGTAAGGGTGATAATGCGCCCGGGACACCCGCAGACGGCGGCAAATGACAGGTCCTCTATAGCTGGACTCTCCAAAAGATACCGCAGCAAACTAGCCTTTAACGGAAGTTACGGTTTTAATATCGAGTATCCTGTCTAAACTAAAGGTGCATTTTTCCTTCCTCAAGTGGCAAAAGGCATGTATGTACGTGTTGTCCTTGCCGATGCTTATATCGAACGGCTCGATGACCCGCGTTGTCGTCTCATCGTTGTACGCGGAAAGATATCTAATCCGCAGCTTCCCCCTGACCCTCAACGCCTGTTCGATCTCCGCCGGGAACACCAGATGATTACTTCTCTCGAGCTCGACCGACTTTCCCTGGAGCTTGATAATGTCTTTCAATCTCTTGAGCCTGATACCCCTCCTGCTCAAGTCCCTGAGGAAATACTGGAAGATATCCTTAGTCGTCATGACGTCGGCCAACGCCCTATGCCCGCTCTCAGCCGGAAGCCCGATGTGCTTGGCTATCTGACCCAGGCTGTTGCTCGGGAAGGTATAATACCTTCTCGCTATGCCGAGCGTGTCTATCACGTTGCTTTCGGGAAGCGTGAGCCTCAGATTTCCAAGCTCCATTGTCAGGAATCCGAGGTCGAACTTCGCATTGTGGGCGACTATTACGGCGTCCGTGATGAATCCGAGCAGGTCTCTGGCTACATCTCTGAAAAAAGGAGCGCGGCGCACCATGAGGTCGGTTATACCATGCACGGACACGGCGCTCTGCGGTATAGACCTGCCGGGGTTAACGAGCGTCGAAAACTCGTCGACGACATCACTGTTTAACGTCTTTATCACCGCTATCTCGCAGACCTTGTCCCCTTGCGAGGGGTCGAGGCCGGTTGTTTCTACATCGAGGAACACAAAAGGCACTTCGGAAGGATTCAGGTAAAGCACGGTACACTCCTTTTGGATTATTAATACTACCATGAATGGGAGGCCGATTTAAAGGATAAGAGGAAAGAAGATAAAGAAATCAGAGAAATTAGAGCGATAAGTTAATGGTGCTGAGGAGGCTGTCGCCGCCTTTATCGAGTATAAGCTCGGCTATACCTCTCCCGAGCGCTTCGGCTTCCTGAACAGAGCTCCGGGAATTCTCCCTTATGACGACTGATCCGTCGGGCGAAGCAATTATACCCGTGGCTGTGAGAGATTCCCCGTCGGCTTCCGCATAGCACCCGGCCGGGATATTGCAGTCGCCGCCTATCTTCCTCAGGAACGCCCTCTCGGCAATTCCCGCAGTCCATGTTTCCCGGTGGTTGATCTTCGAGATTATATCGAGGGTCTCGCCGTCTCCTTCCCTGCATTCGACAGCAATTATCCCCTGCCCGGGGGCAGGCACGATTATGTCCGCGGGTATTATCTCGGCAGCTTCTCCGATAAGACCCATTCGCCCGAGGCCTGCCGCGGCTAGCACTATGGCGTCGAACTCCTCCCCTTCCCTGAGCTTCCGAAGCCTGGTGTCGACGTTACCCCTGATAGGCGTTATCCTGAGCCCCGGCATAAGGCTCAGAAGCTGCGCCCCCCGCCTTAAACTCCCCGTTCCGACCCTCGCGCCTTCGGGCAGCTGCGAGAGCTTAAGCCCGCCCTTGGAAACCAGGGCGTCCCTCGGGTCATGCCTCCCGGTGACAGCTCCGATCATTAGACCGTCAGGAAGGAATGCGGGCAGATCTTTCATGCTGTGAACCGCTATATCAATCGCTCCCGTGAGGAGCGCTTCTTCTATCTCTTTGACGAAAACACCCTTTCCCCCTATGTCGGAGAGCGGAGAATCGAGGTTCCTGTCGCCGGTCGTCTTTATCGTGAGTATGCGGGGTTCGAGCTCCGGAGAAGCGGCCAGGAGGAGGTCTTTTATGAAATTCGCCTGCCAGAGGGCAAGCGGACTCCCCCTAGTTCCAATCCTGAATTGTCGCTTCATCTTCCTCTTCTTCGGCCGTGAGCATGATCTCGGTCTCGAGCTCGAACAGCTTCTTGACCGAATCCACGTATAGCGCCCCGAGCGAAGTCGAGGCCTCTTTTTTGAGATTGGTGAGCGGGCCGTGCAGTATTTTGCTGATAATACGGGAGGCCATCAGTCTTATTACGTCCCTCTCCTTATCGGAATAATTCTCGAGCTTGGCGAGCGCTCTATCGACCTCGCTTTTCTGTATCTGCTCGAACCTCTTTTTGAGGTCTATGATGGCGGGAACGACCTTAAGACTGTTGATCCACGCCTGAAAAGCCCTTTCAATTTCCATTACTATTTCTTCCGCCCTCTCGGCGTTGTCTTTTCTCGTTTTGATATTTTCATCGAGCACGTTCTTGAGGTCGTCTATATCGTAAAGATAGATATCCGCGAGCTCCCCTACCCTCGGGTCTATATCCCGCGGAACCGCAATATCTATCATGAACATGGGCTCGTTATTCCTGAGCTTCAGCGCTTCCTTCACATGCTGCGGCTTGATAATGAATTCGGATGACCCTGTCGCCGTAATAACGATGTCTACGTCCTTGAGGCTGTAAAATACCTCCTCGAACATAATAGGCCTCCCGCTAAGCCTCTCGGCCAGCATCGAGGCGTTCTCGAAGTGCTTGCTAGCGATTATAAGGTCTCCGACCCCGGCCTTGATGAGGTTCCTAGCCGCAAGCTCTGCCATTTCACCCGAGCCGACGAGCAGGACTTTCCTGCGTGTGAGCTCGTCGAATATCCTTTTAGCGAGCTCGACTGCTACGTAGCTTACGGAGACCGCTTTCGACCCGATTCCCGTCTCCGTCCTCACTCTCTTGGCGACGAAAAACGCAGAATGTGAAAGCCTGTTCAGTATGAGACCCGCAGTCGCCTTCAGAGCGGCGGTTTTATAAGCCTGTTTGAGCTGCCCCAGTATTTGCGGTTCGCCTACGATCATGGAGTCTATTCCCGAAGCGACTTTATAGAAATGCCTTACGGCCATATGTCCGATGGAGATGTAGAGATATGGAGAGAAATCGTCCTGAGATATCGAGTGGAATTCGGAGAGGAATTCTTTCACGCTTTCGACACATATATCGGCGTTCTCAGAGACCGCATAAATCTCCACCCTGTTGCAGGTAGAGATTATCATACATTCCTCTATATGCTTCTTCGAGGAGAGCATAGAAAGTCCGGACTCGATAGCTTCCTGGTTGAAAGATAAGCGCTCTCTTATTTCGACAGGGGCGGTCTTGTGACTGAGTCCGACGACTATGATCCTCTGCATCCGAATAATCCCGTGTAGTGTCTACTCCGACTTTAATTATATACGACCTTTGGATTATTTCTATCCCGCGGGGATCAGGCCCTCTTACCTATAAAGCTGAGGAATTCGCCCCTCGTCCTCTCGTCCTTCTTGAAGGCCCCCCGCATCGAGCTCGTGAGCATGCTGGCGTCGGCCTTCATTATCCCCCTCATAGCCATGCAGAGGTGCTGAGCTTCAGCCACGACGGCTACCCCCAGAGGGTCGAGCTCCTCCATGAGGAAATCGGCTATTTGCGCGGTCATTCTCTCCTGCACCTGGAGCCGCCTCGAGAACACCTCCACTATCCTCGGTATCTTGCTGAGTCCGACAATCCTCCCGTTAGGGAGATAACCGATGCAGCACTTACCGAAGAACGGGAGCATGTGGTGCTCGCAAAGACTATAAAACTCAATATTTTTCACAACTACCATTTCGTCGTATTCTATCTCGAACAGAGCTTCTTTTATAATCTCGTGGGGTGAGCTTTTATAACCCAGGGTCAGCTCCTCGAACATCCTCGCCATCCTGTCGGGCGTGTCCTGGAGCCCTTCCCTTTCAGGATCCTCGCCTATCTGCAGAAGTATCTCCCTAACGGCGTTTTCAACACTCATACGGATAACCCTCCTCTTCGAAAAATTCGAAATAACTGGTGGACGTTTCGCTCAGTCTCAGGTGGACGAGCATGTTCGGGAGGCTCATTCTCAGTCGCTCCCACAGGTACTCCGCGATATTCTCACCGGTAGGCTGTATCTTCGTGAAATACGGGACCTCTATATCGAGCCTCTTGTAATCGAGAGCTTCCAGCACTTGTCCGACCACGCTGTCAAGAGTCTCCGGGCTTGCGACCATTCCTGTGTCGGCGTCTATATTTCCCGCAACCTTAACCTCGAGGTAGTAATCGTGACCATGCCCGTTCGGGTTGGAGCAGGTATCAAATATCTTCATGTTTTCTTCGTCCGACAGACCCTTTATATATAGCCTGTGCCCGGCGGAAAAACGGTATGCTTTTGTCAGTGTAACTGTTTCTTTAATTTTTATGCCCTCCAGTAATCCACGTAAAGGTCCGGAGTCTCATAAAGCCTTATCCTGTAGAGTCTGCATTTGGAGTTTCCGGCCAGCCTTTCTTCGAAGATTCCCCAGAGCACCCGCGCTATATTCTCCGTAGTCGGGATTAGGTCCTTGAAGTGCGGGTTATCGTCGTTTAAGTGTTTGTGGTCGAACCCCAAGAGCACATCTTTCATAATGGTTTTCAACTCATACAGATTTATTATCATCCCGGTTTCATGGTCTACGTCCCCCTCGACCGTCACTTCGAGGCCGTAATTATGGCCGTGGGGCCCCGCCGACTTTCTGTACACTTCGCGATTCTTCTCCGCGCTCCACTCCGGGTTCCAGTAACGGTGAGAAGCGGAAAATTCCATTTTTTTTGTGAGGAGTTTCTTGTAACCCATCTGAAATACCCTATATCCAGCGACCGATTAGAATAGCATAGTTAATTAGCTGTACCAACTTCCTTTAGGGAGACGAGTGAGGTAACCTTTTCCATACATGAGAAGCGCCGATTCAGCGAAAAAGCTCGAGAAGCTCATAGTCGGACTCGAAAAAAAGAGAAATAAATTCCTCCTTCTCAGGGGATTTACAGTAACGGCGCTCTTATGCATCTCGGCTTTCGCCGCAGTATCGCTGCTATCGATCCCTTTTAGCGGAAATCTATATTACTCCATTTTAAAGTCTGCCCTGTTTTTAATCCTCGCGTATTGCATATTCAGATTCATATACATACCACTTTTCAAAAATAAATACGGCTGGGAAATGTACCGGGAGCTTGAAAAAAGCTCGGGCGGACTGGGGGAGGACACCCTTAACGCGGTCGAGCTTACCAGGGCGTCCAAGGCAATCGACTCCGGGACCTCCCATGACCTCGCCTCTGCCCATATCAGCTACGTCGCGGCCAGGCTCGAATCCCTCGACTACAGATCTATGTTCCCGCTCACGAAGCTTAGGAAATTCGCACTGCCTCTGGCGGGCGCGGCCCTCTTAACCGCCATGGCGGTCTATTTCACTCCCCGGGGATTCCTCTCTTACATATTCAGCTCTGAAGTCACCCCTTCTTACGAGGGGCCGTCTCTCGAACTCGCGGATATAGAAATTACGCTCGACTACCCGGGCTATACGAAATTGCCCCGAAAAACACTCAGGAACGTGACCGGGGATATAGAAACGCTAAAGGGAACAAAGGTTACATTCGCGGCAAAGCCGCTCGGGAGGTTCGAATCCGGAAATCTTGTAATCGATAGCGGGGCATCCTATCCCTTAACGACGAAGGACGGAAAGATAACATCCGAATTCACAGTCCTCGGAAATGGAGGCTACCGTATAGCGGATGCCGCAGGGGGTCTTAAGACCCGGCAATTCAAAATAACCGCCATAGAAGACAAAAAGCCGGAGATCACTATCAGCAGTCCTCAGGGGAGCGAGATAGAATCCGGTCCCGACGGCAGAATCGACATATTCTATGAAGCAAAAGATGATTACGGGTTATCCGAGTTCAGGCTGGAATCGGAAGGAGAAGGCACTAAATCAGAGAAGATCATAGGAAAAGCAAAAGAGTCCCCCGTCACATACAACGAGCATTAT
>JBIOKC010000090.1:0-7677 GCA_044451425.1 Thermodesulfobacteriota bacterium | reverse complement strand
GTTCGAAATACTCCAATATACGTGCCCATAATCTCCTGAAGCGCCTGATGGATCGTGTAAGGGTTCTCACCTTCCTCGTTCTCAAAGGGTTTCAGCATCTCCTGCGCGGCCTTTTCGAGATCGATGTCGTCGATCTTTAGAGTATTGT
The DNA here is from genome assembly GCA_044451425.1 of Thermodesulfobacteriota bacterium. Taxonomy (GTDB): domain Bacteria; phylum Desulfobacterota_D; class UBA1144; order Nemesobacterales; family UBA2774; genus 2-12-FULL-53-21. The sequence goes on along the minus strand of JBIOKC010000090.1, from coordinate 7,529 downwards.
CGCGGAGCTCGTTAGCGTATTGCGCCGCTCCGAGGCCCGCCCTCCTTCCGAATACCAGAAGGTCAGAAAGAGAGTTCCCGCCGAGCCTGTTAGCTCCGTGCATGCCACCCGCGACTTCTCCTGCGGCAAATAAGCCCGGCACAGTGCTCCCCGTGGTGTCCGCATCGACGCGGACTCCTCCCATCATGTAGTGTGTGGTTGGAAATACCTCCATGGGCTCCTTTGTTATGTCTATCTCCGCGAACTCCATGAACTGGTGGTACATGCTCGGGAGCTTCTTCTTAACATATTCGGCTCCCCTGTGTGAAATATCGAGGTATGCTCCGCCGTGCGGCGTGCCGCTCCCTTCCTGAACCTCCGTATAGATGGACCTCGCAACGACGTCTCTGGTTGAGAGCTCCATTCTTTCCGGGTCGTACTTTTCCATGAACCTTTCGCCGTTTCTGTTAGTGAGCAAGCCGCCTTCGCCCCTTACCGCCTCCGTGACGAGTATGCGCTTTACGCTCGGGGGCCAGACCATCCCTGTCGGGTGGAACTGTATGAATTCCATGTCTATAAGCTCGGCTTCCGCGTCATAGGCGAGCGCGTGGCCGTCTCCAGTGTATTCCCATGAATTGGAAGTCACTTTGTATGACTTTCCGACGCCGCCTGTGGCCAGTATTACGGCTTTCGCTTTGAAGAGGACGAACCTGCCGCTCTCCCTCCAGTAACCGAAAGCTCCCGAAATCCTTTCACCGTCTTTTAATAGATGGGTAATAGTGCATTCCATGTACACGTCCATGCCAGAGTGTATGCCTCTATCCTGGAGCGTACGTATCATCTCGAGCCCTGTTCTGTCGCCGACGTGGGCTAGCCGCTTCCAGGTATGGCCACCGAAGGCCCTCTGCATTATCTTGCCGTCCTTCGTCCTGTCGAATAGAGCGCCCCAGTGCTCGAGCTCTCTCACCCGGTCGGGGGCTTCCTGCGCGTGGAGCTGAGCCATGCGCCAGTTATTGAGCATCTTACCGCCGTGCATCGTGTCGTGAAAATGCGTCTTCCAGTCATCTTTGGCGTCGACATTCGCAAGAGCGGCGGCCACCCCTCCCTCGGCCATTACGGTGTGAGCCTTGCCGAGGAGAGACTTGCAGACGAGCCCGACCGAAGCCCCCTGCGCAGATGCCTCAATCGCAGCCCTGAGCCCTGCACCTCCGGCGCCGATTACGATAACGTCATGCGTGTGTATTTCATACTTCTCCATTTATATTAACCTCACGTCTGTGATAACGCCTCTGGCGAGCAGCATTATGTAGAGGTCGGCGAATGCAACTCCGAAAAGGCTGACCCATGCCCAGAGCATGTGGTGCTCGTTAAGAGCGCTTGCTTTCCCCCATAGCGCGAAGCGTGTAGGGCATTTAGAGAATACATCAAGATTTCCGCCGATCAGGTGTCGGAACGAATGGCATGACAGAGAATACATTGTCAGCAGTGCAGCGTTTGCGAAAAGTACGAGGGTTCCAACGCCGACGCCGAAGCCGTCCTCGAATTTGAGGGCCTTAAAGGCGTCAACCCAGAGGAAGAAGAGCACTACCCCTGCGGCGTAGAAAAAATATCTGTGGATATTCTGGAGTATGAACGGGAACCTGGTCTCGCCCGTATAGGATCCTTCCTTCGACATAGGGCGCACCGCGCACGCGGGCGGGGAGAGAAAGAACGACCTGTAATAAGCCTTCCTGTAGTAGTAACAGGTGGCCCTGAATCCGAGAGGCGCCCACAGGATTAGGATCGCGGGTGAAAAGTGCCACCACGATACCAGTATGTACGGAGAATAAAAAGGAGAGAGATAGGGCCCGTAGATAAAATCGGCGTTCGATAACGCGCGCCACGTTGAGTATATGCCGAATGCGCCCAGCACAATCGCTGTGATGAGGGGAGCTACCCACCATGCATCCCTTCTCAATGTAATTGCGTTTTGCGCGGTCCCGTTTGCCATATCGGTACCTCCCTATCTTTTCTCAGTACTTGCTTCAGGTGTCACGGACGTGTTATTAGCGTCTTTAACGACTCGGGAAAATCGGTTTGTAATGTTATATAAATGCTCATGCATAGTCAAGCGTCCGGTCGTCGCGGGCGGGCCGTGATTTATATCTTATTTCGCGCTCATTTTATCTATATGCTCGCAGAGCTCTTTTACGTGACCTGCTGATACATGCAGCTCCTCGCTTTCCTTCTTTGTGAGCTTTATTTCGAATATTTTTTCCACGCCATTCTTCCCGAGAATTACGGGCAGACCGACGAATAAGTTATCGATTCCGTATTCGCCCCGCGCCAGAACGCAGCAGGGAAGTATCTTCTTTTTGTCCTTGAGTATCGCATCTACCATCTCGACCGCGGACACAGCAGGCGCATAGAAGGCGCTCCCGGTTTTTAGGAGAGCTACTATCTCCCCTCCCCCCTGTCTTGTCCTTTGAATAATCGATTCGATTCTATCCTGAGGGATAAGCTCGGTGATAGGAACTCCCGCGACAGTAGTGGCCCTTGCGAGCGGCACCATATCGTCGCCGTGTCCCCCGAGGACGAACGCGTGGATGTTCTCTACGGATACTCCCAGCTCCATACCTATGAAAGACCTGAACCTCGCGGCGTCGAGCACTCCCGCCATCCCCATGACTCGCTCCCTCGGGAAGCCGCTCACCTTATGCGCGATATACACCATCGCGTCGAGCGGGTTCGTGACCAGGATCAATATGGAATTGGGCGACATTTTGGCAACGTTCTCGGTAACCTGTTTGACTATCGCCGTGTTAGTCGAGATCAGGTCGTCCCTGCTCATGCCGGGTTTCCGCGGTATACCCGAGGTAATGACCACGACGACGGAATCAGCCGTATCTTCGTAGCTGTTTGTTCCCGTTACATTGACGTCATACCCGTAAATGGGGTTCATCTCCATCATATCGAGAGCCTTGCCCTGGGGCATCCCCTCGACTATATCCACGAGGACTATGTCCCCCAGCTCAAGCTGCGCAAGCATCAGTGCAGTTGTAGCGCCTACATTGCCCGCGCCGATTACTGAAATTTTTGGTCTGCTCATTTTGAGTGCTCCTTCACGATTTATCTTTATAGTATTTGTATTTATTCCGCGGATACTTCCGAAAACAATCTAGACCTATACCAAAACCCTGTCCATATTGGCGGCTATCGCCTCGCCGAATTCCGAGCACTTTAGAAGCTTGGCATTATCGAGCTGGCGTTCAAGGTCATAGGTAACCGTCTTATCGAGTATTGTAATCTCCATCGCCTTCACTATCAGGTCTGCAGCCTCATGCCAGCCAAGGTATTCGAACATCATAACGCCGGATAAAATCAGAGAGCCCGGATTTACCCTGTCCTGTCCTGCGTATTTGGGCGCTGTCCCGTGCGTGGCTTCGAAGAGTGCGAGGTAATCCCCGATGTTGCCGCCGGGAGCCATGCCTAGCCCGCCCACCTGCGCCGCGCAGGCATCCGACAGGTAATCGCCGTTCAGGTTCGCCGTCGCTATTACGTGGTATTCCCTCGTCCTCGTCAGTATCTGCTGCATCATGTTGTCGGCTATCCTGTCGTTTAATACGACTTTCCCATCGGGCCTCTTGCCGTTGTATTTATCCCAGAGATCGTCTTCCGTTATCACCTGATTCTGGAATTCTTCTCTCGCGAGCTCGTAGCCCCAATCCCTGAACGCTCCCTCCGTGAACTTCATGATATTCCCTTTGTGCACAATCGTGACGCTCTCTTTCTCTTTCTCAAGAGCGTACTTAATAGCCTTTCTCACAAGCCTCTTTGTGCCGAACGGGCTTATCGGCTTGATGCCGATGCCCGAGCCTTCCCTGATGTTCACACCGTACTTCTCTACGAGGTAGTTCCTGATCTCTATCGCTTCTTTTGATCCACTCTGCCATTCTATGCCAGAGTAGACGTCCTCCGTGTTCTCCCTGAATATAATCATGTCCATATCCTCGGGTCTCTTGATCGGGGACGGAGTGCCTTTTATATACCGCACAGGGCGTACACAAGCGTATAAGTCGAGCATCTGTCTGAGGGCGACATTCAGGCTTCTTATTCCTCCGCCTATGGGTGTCGTGAGGGGACCCTTAATGGATACGGTATATTCCCTCAAATCACGGAGTGTATCCTCCGGAAGCCATTCACCCTTCAGGTTGAACGCCTTCTCACCCGTAAGCACCTCGCGCCAGCTGACTTTTCTTTTGCCGTGATACGCTTTTTCAACAGCGGCATCGAATACTATCTGTGACGCTCTCCAGATATCGGGTCCGGTGCCATCACCCTCTATGAATGGGATGATGGGATTATCGGGGACCACGAGAGTCTGGTTTTTCTCGTCGATTTGAATTTTCTGACCCGCACTCGGTTTCGGGGATGACATCGTTCATACTCCTATTCAAAACTTGGCCTGAAATATAAATAATAAAAGCCCAGAATTCAAATATTTGAAGCGCATCGGACTTTGTTATCGAGACCGCATCACTTCATAATTTTATCATACCGATTAAAGTGAATCGGCCATGCGCTACCTGACGGAAATCGATTAATAATCACTTCATCATTTGTCTCAGCACCGTTTGCAATATTCCACCGTTGTTATAATATTCGACCTCTATCGGGCTGTCCAGACGGCACGTTGCGTTAAACGTAAAGTTATCCCCTCCGACGCGGGTAACCCTGACCGGGATTTCCTTTCCGGGTTTTAGTTCCTCGGCTATTCCTTCTATATCGTACCTCTCGTATCCTGTGAGCCCGTAGGTCTCCCCGTTCTCGCCTTCCTTGAACTGGAGCGGCAGGACCCCCATCCCGACTAAATTACTCCTGTGTATCCTCTCGAAGCTTTCCGCGATAACAGCTTTGATCCCGAGAAGGATCGTACCTTTGGCCGCCCAGTCACGTGAGCTGCCCATGCCGTACTCTTTTCCACCTATGACGATGAGCGGTATTCCTTCTGCCTGGTACTTCATCGAAGCGTCGAATATTGACATCTGCTCCCCCGAGGGAACGTGTTTGGTGAGACCGCCCTCCACGCCGGGAAGCATCAGGTTCTTGATTCTGATATTGGCGAATGTGCCGCGTATCATGACTTCGTGATTGCCTCTCCGGGAACCGAAGCTGTTGAAATCCCTCTGTTCTACACCGTGAGCTATAAGGTATTTACCCGCCGGACCGTCTTTGGGTATGGAGCCCGCCGGCGAAATGTGGTCGGTCGTTATCGAATCACCTAGAAAGGCGAGAGCGTATGCTCCGCTGATGTCTTTTGTCTCTGGCAGGTCGAGCGAGAAGTCCTGAAAGAATGTCGGATTTTGTATGTACGTAGATTTTGCGTCCCAATTGTAGAGACTCCCTTCTGGTATTGCAAGGCTTTTCCAGGCCTCGTCCCCATCGAAAACGTGTTCGTACTGCGCCCTGAACATCTCGGGGTTAAGAACCTTATTTACTGTATCCCTGACCTCTTTCTGAGACGGCCAGATGTCCTTAAGGAATACGGGCTTGCCGTCGGATCCCTTCCCTATCGGTTCTGTGTAAACGTCTATGTCAACTGTGCCCGCGAGAGCGAAAGCCACGACGAGCGGGGGAGAAGCGAGGTATGCGAATTTCAAAAGCGGGTGCACCCTGCCCTCGAAATTCCTGTTGCCGCTCAGAACGGCGGCGCATGTGAGGTCGTTTGCTTTGATCGCTTCCTCCACGGGCGCCGGGAGAGGGCCGCTGTTACCTATACAAGTGGTGCAGCCATAACCGACAAGATTGAAGCCGAGCTTGTTAAGATGTTTCGTCAGGTCGGCGGCTTCCAGATAGTCGGTAACGACTCTCGACCCGGGGGCGAGGCTAGTCTTTACAGTCGGTTTCACTGTAAGTCCCTTTTCAACCGCTTTCTTCGCCACGAGCCCCGAGGCCACCATGACCGAAGGGTTAGATGTATTTGTGCAGCTCGTTATGGCCGCAATCGCGACCGAGCCGTTTCCGATCTCTTCGGTTTTATTGTCAAACTTAACTTCGACTTTTTTATCCAGGCTCTTTCCGTCACCGCCTGACTTCGATTTCAGCACTTTTTCGTATGATTCCTTTAACGATTTGAGTGAGACCCTGTCCTGTGGTCTGCTAGGTCCCGCCATCGACGGTTCGACAGTGGAAATATCGAGCTCGAGTTTGTCCGTATATACGGGGTCGGGTGTTTTATCTGTCCTGAACAGCCCCTGTTCTTTCGCGTACGTCTCTACAAGCTCAACCTGCTTTTTGTCCCTACCCGTAATTTTCAGATAGAGGAGTGTTTCAGCGTCAACGGGAAAAAACCCCATAGTAGCGCCGTATTCTGGAGCCATGTTCGCGATAGTGGCTTTATCCGAGAGTGCGAGCTGGCTCAGGCCCGGTCCGTAAAACTCGACGAATTTCCCGACGACACCCTTTTTCCTTAACATCTCCGTAACTGTGAGGACGAGGTCGGTCGCGGTAACGCCTTCCGCTAACTGACCGTGGAGCTTGAATCCTATTACTTCGGGGACAAGCATGTACAGGGGCTGGCCGAGCATGCAAGCCTCGGCCTCGATGCCGCCGACCCCCCACCCGAGAACGCTCAACCCGTTGATCATTGTCGTGTGCGAATCCGTACCGACGAGCGTATCGGGGTAAGCCACAATAGAGCCGTTGATCATGGCCGAAGACACAACGCTCGCGAGGCACTCCAGATTTACCTGATGCACGATCCCTGTGCCCGGCGGGACGACCCTGAATTTGTCGAAGGCCTTCTGTGCCCATCTCAGGAACGCATACCTCTCGCCGTTCCTCTCGTACTCCCGCTCGACATTCAACTGAAAAGCCTTATCGCTGGCGAAGTAATCGACCTGCACAGAGTGGTCTATTACGAGGTCGACTGGAACTATCGGGTTTATCTTGTCGGGATTCCCCCCGAGCCTGTTGACTACCGTCCTCATGGCTGCGAGATCAACCACGCAGGGTACGCCCGTGAAGTCCTGGAGGATCACGCGGGCGGGACAGTAAGGAATTTCATCCGCGTTTTTGCTATCCGGGTTCCATCCGCCGAGGGCCTTGAGATGGCCGTCGTTTATTGTGCTCCCGTTGTAATTCCTGACAACGTTCTCGAGCAGTATTTTGATCGATACCGGGAGACGCGAGATGTCTTTTCCCAAACTCTTTTCTACTGAATTCAATGAATAAAATTTGATTTCGCCCGAGCTTGTTTTAAGCGTAGAAAGGGCATTCAGTTTGTTATTGATCTTACTCATACAATTCTCCTTAAGCCTTGCTGATTATACGGAGGGTTTACACATCATTGTACAGTTGAATGAAGACAAATCAAGTCTAATCCGGCACTTAGAATTTACATCAGGTAGATGCGCGGACTTGTATTGTCCGTCGAAAGATTTTGAAAACGGGAGTCAGTCCGAAAGCGCTTTATAATAGCTGCAGTGGCCTGCTATTTGCCGTTCACAAAGTAGTCGACGGCAACCTGAAAGCGTGCGCCTCCGACTGTTTATTGGCAGTATTTACGAGCC
>JBIOKC010000089.1:0-7766 GCA_044451425.1 Thermodesulfobacteriota bacterium | reverse complement strand
CAATTATAGTGGATAGAGAAGAACGCCCTGATATAGATAATGTTTATATGAATGTGTGCCAGATACTCAGCAAACAAGGATGCGGCTGGCCTCTTACGATTATAATGACACCGGATAAAAAGCCTTTTTTCGCGGCTACATATCTTCCTAAGAATTCTCGGTTCGGACAACCCGGATTGATCGAGCTAATTCCGAAGGTTAAGAAACTGTGGGAAAATAATCAGGAAGAGTTGTTAAACTCAGCCGACAAGATCACTGAAGCCCTTAAGCAATCATCGAATACAACAGATAGCGGAGGTAAAATTCCTGACAATTCTACGCTCGAATTGGCGTTCAATCAGCTTTCGAGCAGTTATGACAGTAAACACGGCGGATTTGGATCTTCCCCTAAATTCCCCTCTCCTCACAATCTTCTATTCTTGCTTCGTTACTGGAATCGAAGCGGCAATAAAAATGCGCTCAACATGGTTGAAAAAACACTTCAGGAGATGCATCTCGGGGGTATCTATGATCACGTCGGATTCGGATTCCACCGCTATTCCACCGATGCAGATTGGCATGTTCCGCACTTTGAGAAGATGATCTACGATCAGGCGATGCTGGCTTTGGCATACACTGAGGCATATCAGGCAACGGGAAACGAAGAATACAAAGAAACGGTGAAGGAAATTATTAATTATGTTTTACGTGACATGACAGACCCGAAGGGAGGTTTCTACGCTGCGGAAGACGCCGACAGCGAGGGTCAGGAAGGAATGTTTTACTTCTGGACCATGGATAAAATTAATAAAGTCTTGGAGGGCAGCACTAAGGACTTGTTTATAAGCATCTTTAACATCAAGAAAGAGGGTAATTTCCAGGAAAAGACAGGCACCGGACATAGTGGGGAAAACATCTTATATATGGATAAACCCCTTGAAGTGTCAGCGTCGCAATTGAACATGTCTGAAAAAGAGCTAAGGGCGCGTATCGAAGAGGCAAGAGAAAAGCTATTTAAGATACGCGAGCGCAGAATACACCCCGGAAAGGACGGCAAGGTGCTTACAGACTGGAACGGTTTAATGATTGCAGCGCTTGCTGAAGCTGGACGGGTGTTTAATGATCATGAATATACGGACGCTGCCAAAAAAGCCGCTGACTTTATACTCGATAACATGAGGACGCCGGATGGAGCGCTCCTGCATAGTTACAAAAACGGGAAAGCGGGGGTGAAGGGGAAAATTGACGATTATACATTCCTTACATGGGGATTGTTGGAACTCTACGAAACCGACTTCGACATAAAGTATCTTAAGGCCGCACTCGATCTTAATGAAAAATCCATAAAAAATTTCTGGGATGAAAAAGACGGCGGTTTTTATTTCACAGCTGCTGATGATGAAAATCTATTGGTCAGAGATAAGGTGATCTATGACGGCGCTATTACATCCGGTAATTCAATAGCTATGATGAACCTTTTAAGATTGGGTCGGATAACGGCAAAAACTGAGTTTGATAAGAAAGTGGCCACAATGCAAAAGGCTTTTTCAAAACAATTAAGCAGTGCCCCCGCTGCATTCACCCAAGCAATGTCCGCTCTGGACTTCGCCTTAGGCCCCTCATATGAGGTTGTCATCGTCGGTGATCCGGATGCTCAGGATATAAAGTCAATGCTTAAAGCTCTTAACAACCAATATATTCCCAATAAAGTGGTGATTCTTCGCCCATTGGGGGACTCTCCTGAAATTACGAGCCTTGCCAAGTTTACGGCAGGTCAAATAAGTATAAGCGGTAAAGCAACAGCTTACGTCTGTGAAAACTATGCATGCAATCTTCCAACTACAAACATAACCAAGATGCTTGAGGAACTGAATGTAAAAGAATCAGTGAAGATGAAAGGTTCTAATTGAGTGTCAATAAAGTGTGAAGGGTTCTGATAATAGTGGTCTTGGAGTTATATGAAGCATTTTTGACATTTCGTAGAAACAAGATTTTCAAAATCCGATTACATGGAGGATTCTTAATGGTTAAACGATTAATAGTCATGATAGCGGTTATTTCCATTAGCACTGCATCTTATGCTGATACGCTTAATCCCATCTGTAATAAAAACCCGAACGGTATAATGAAAGATTATTATTCTAACGGTCAGGTTAAAACCGAATGGGGATGTAAAGATGGTCACTTGAATGGCATAAGTAAACTTTATTACAAAAATGGTCAGCTTGAGAAAGAATCGAACTACGTTAACGATGTACTTTAGGGTGTCACGAACGGTTATTATGAAAGCGGCGCGTTAAAAAGCATTTGCAATTACAAGGACGGAAAGCTCGACGGGCCGCATAAAATTTTCTTTGAAAACGGATTGATACAGCAATTTACTTTCTACAAAAACGGTATGGATGTCGGTATTCCCTAAAATCTCTATAAGATCAAAGAAATAAAATTCATATCCGTAATGGAGCAAACTTATATCAGATTTTGGCTCTATTGTCCTCTTGACCTTGTACTTAGGTGCATCCCATATAATTAATATATGAACACAGAAAATCATGTGGAAAAGGAACTTTTTCTGACCATTGGTCAAGTAGCAAAGCTTGCCCGGGTCAATCGTGAAACGCTTCGTTATTATGAGCGTGAAGGAATTATTGGCCTGCCTGCAAGAAAGGATTCCGGCTATCGTATCTATTCTTTGGAGACCGTCAAGCGCATTTGCTTTATAAAACGCGCCCAGACTCTAGGTTTTTCGCTCAAAGAAATTATGGAACTGCTGGCTCTCCGCAATGATGCACGGGTCGCTACCTGCCGGGACATCAAACAATATGCGAAAGGCAAAGTAAAAACAATTGAAAAGAAGCTTGCCGATTTAAAGTGGATACGCAGCAGGCTTCGGGAATTGATCGCCATTTGCGATGAAGAAAATTCATTAAACGCATGTCCGATACTGGATGCGTTTGAAGAGGGGGCAAATAATGAAGATTGAACTGGTTTATGATTCAGGTTGCCCGAATGTCGAGCGTGCAAGGGAAAACCTCCGCCTGGCCCTTGAACAAGCTGGTATGGAAACCGGCTGGCAGGAATGGGAGCGCGGCGCCCCCGACATGCCCAGCCATCTACGGCATTACGGCTCTCCTACGATTCTGGTGAATGGAAAAGACATTATAGCGAACATGCCCGACTCACAGAGTGAGAGCTGCCGCCTGTATCTGGATATGAACGGCCAATTACAGGGTGTTCCTCCTGTCGAAGCAATTGTAAAAGCGATCACAGCAAGGCGCTCAGGCACGACGCGTTCCAGATTTGGGGGCTTTGTAGCCGGAGTAGCAGCAGTCAGCGTGGCTTTGTTACCTAAGATCGCTTGCCCGATCTGCTGGCCTGCCTATGCGGGACTCCTGAGTGCCGTGGGTCTTGGGTTTCTGATTCGGGGCACTAATTTGTTAATTGTCTCGACGATATTTTTGGGGCTGGCTTTGACTGTCTTCGCTTTGCGTGGAAGGAACAGGAAAAACTTTATGCCTTTCTGGCTAGCCCTTATTGGGGTGTCGTTGATCATTCCAGGAAAATTTTTGTTGAATAGAATGATCGTCTTCTATGCAGGGACTGCGTTTCTGACCGTGGCGATCATGCTTGATATATGGCCGCTGAATAAACTGGCAAGCTGCAAGGTCTGCAATGAAAAAATTCAAGGGAGGTGATATAAGATGGCATCGAAACGCAAAGTCGAAGTTTTTACCGCCGAATGTACGGTTTGTGAACAGACTGTCGAGCTGGTCAGGAAAGTAGCCTGCCCGTCATGTGAAGTTATTATTTACGATCTGCGTGAAGGCTGTATCACAAATGAATGCCGTGACAAGGTGAAACTTTATCGCATTACGCGCCTGCCTGCCGTGGTTGTTAATGGTAATCTGCTGGATTGCTGCAAGATCGGTCCGGTTTCTGAAAACGATCTGCGTGCTGTGAGTGCCGGTACTGCATAGTCGTAAAATAGAAAAGAAGGGTCATCATCCGCCCTTCTTTTCTTGGCTCGGCGAATTAGCGTTCCACTGTCTCAATTTGCGCCCTGACCTCCTCCACCAGTTCTTTTGGAACGAATCGCAAAGCTATATATACCAGGATGGGCAATATAACGGCATCATCAATATATCCTAGCACAGGAATAAAATCCGGAATCAAGTCGATAGGCGAAAGAGCATAGGCAATGGCAGCGCCAAGACAAATGCGGGTGATACGCGGGCAACGCGGTTGCACTATTATACGCCGGTATAAATCAACTTTCTTGGTGAATTTCTTTAAAAGAGTTCTCAGTGATTTTCGATCCATGGTTCTCTTAAGAATCTGATATCATGCGGCAAGTTGCACAATCTACCTTATCACATTTAGCGTAATTAGAGAACATTGCGATTCTAGGATCCCCATAACCATTCAGCTATGAAACCATCTGATAGCAAATATGATCGGTTGATATTTTACTTTTATTGCATATTACTCTTATATATATCTTTTATAGGAGGCATCATGACCGGGACGTGGTTTATGAACGGAGGGATGGGGATTTGGATGCTTTTCAACATGCTATTCTGGATTCCAGCGATTATTGTTATCGTTTTACTGATTGTATGGGCAATCCGCAAAACTGGCGGAAACGGACCTAAAACGGGTGAAGATAACGCTCTGGATGTCTTAAAGAAACGGTATGCCCGCGGTGAGATCAACAAAGAGGAGTACGAAGAGAAGAAGCGTGATATTTCCTAGTCAGAAGGACGGATCGTGGGCAGAGCTCGTTTATTCATAACTTTTATCGGTGTCGTTTCAGTTTTAATCTCCGGCATTTTCATAACGAGTCAGATAGTGTATTCACAAATGATGAATGGAAACCATATGATGAACCACAATCATATGATGAATCAGAACCATATGGAGATGATGCAGGATATGATGAGCGGGCGGCTCCCTCCCGGTATCTCGCCAGAAGACCTGCCCGATCCGAATAGCACGGGGGCTAGACTGCTTGTCGGCTATTGCACCCAGTGCCACAACTTTCCGAGCCCCGCTATGCATACCTCCGGGGAATGGCCGGATGTGGCGCAGAGAATGTTCTCTCGATTAACTATGATGTCTGGCATGAGGGAGGAATGGATGGGCATGATGTGGATGAAAGCGCCTTCCGCTGAAGAACAAGAAATTATAGTAGCCTATTTAAAAGCTCATTCTTTGAAACCAATGACTCCTGGCTCACTGCCTTCCCCCGAATCACCCGGAGCAATTTCTTTCAAAAATACATGCTCCCAGTGCCACGCATTACCCGACCCCAAACTTCACAACGCTGAAGAATGGTCCGGGGTTGTTGAGCGGATGAGGGTCAACATGCAGACTATGGGCAAGCCGGTGATAACGGAAGTAGAAAAAGAAAAAATAGTTGGCTACTTATCCCAATATTCAAAATAGGGGAATCGGATGGAGATCCAGGGGTTCCCTCCCGGTATTATCTTCGCATTCAAGATGAGACAGGAACAAGAAAAGCCACTAAACCCGGGAGATTGGAAAATCACCTCGTTTTTGCAGTGATACTGCTCTTAGAAACCACAGTGTAGAAATCTCCAAGCTTATTCTCCAGCTCATCCACATGGCTTATAACATCATGAATCCTTCTATCCAGGTCCTCCGCTTCCAGGTCAATATCCTCACACCTTCTCCATTCCACTATATGCCCCTTGATATGATCGAAGGCGGCATGCATGGACTTCATGTCCTCGGCTATCCTCGACACGCTTACCACGATCTCCTTTTTCTCCCTCTCCCTTTTCACATACTCGAGCCATACGAGCGCAAATATGAAAGCCGCGAGCAGCAGGGCCTGCGGCAAAGAGGTCTCGAGCGTCGGGTATAAACCGAGGACGTCTATATGCGGCAGGAAGCCGACGGGGGTTGCGCCTACGATTCCCGCTTCCTGAAGCGACTTTACACCCTTTCCCAATAATATGAAGGAAAGGAGGTACAGGAACACGCTCGTTACCGAGAAGAAGTATTTGAGCGGTATCTTGAGAGCAAGCTTGAATATCACGTAAAACAATACAACCAGTAGGACCGCTCCCGCCGCCAGACCCCAGAGTACCGCGGCCTGGGAATTCCGGGACTCGAACCACAATGCCTGATAGAAGAGCACAGTTTCGAATGCTTCTCTATAGAAGGCGAAGAACGATACGCTCGCAAGAGCGACTACGCTCCCCTTCGTGAGCGCCTTTTCGACCTTACCTTGTATATACTGTTTCCATACCCTGACCTCGATCTTGGAGACGAGCCAGTAGCTCACATAAAAAAGGACGGCAGCGGCAATGAGGGATGTAACGCCTTCAACGACCTCCCTCTCAGCGCCGCTTATGGAGATCACCGTCCTGGCCAGAAGCCATGTCAACACTCCTGCGCCTAAAGCGAGCACCCAGCCGTAGAGTATGTATTTGATTTGATTCTCCGCCCCGGTCGTGCCCATAAAGGCGATAATGGCTGCGATTATAAGTATCGCTTCGATTCCCTCTCTCACGATTATCGTAAATGAGTTGATAAAAGAGAGGAGATCGCTTGAATGCTCGTCGCTGTGAAGAACCTCTTGTGCGGTCAATAAGCTCTTCTGCGTTTTATTGTTAAGCTCCGTTACCTGAGAGACGGGATTCCCCGCTTTAATCGCGTTCCTGAATTCTGCGAATTCGGCTTCGATCGCGGCTGTAAGACTGTTATCCCTGACTCTCAATCCAGCCTCCGCCTGCTCAAAGCCTTCAAGATACGCATCGAGAGCCTTCTTGTAAGCTTCTTCGGCCCTGCCCTCTTGATACAACTTCGTTGATTCATTGAGGAGAGAGCCTGCAATAAGGATAGGCGATGCTTCCGAGGGTTCTTTTTCCTGGATGCCCTTCCTGAGATAGGCGATGGTATCCTTTAGTTGATCGGGATTGCCGGCAACGGGCATTATCCGTTTTTCAATTTCCCTGTTAGATAGTGTTGCGAGCGTCTTGTAGTCCTTTAAATTATCAGGCAGCTTCAGCGATATCTTTTCCCCTTCCAGGACATCCGCGCTGCTGTAACCGAGAGAAAGGACATAAAAGGCTACGTCCCATTTCTCCTGATCGGAGAGTTTGGGGAATGAAGGCATTCCCGTACCCTCTATGCCGAAAGTCACCGTATTATAGACCTTAAACGGCGAGAGGCTTGAGGCCACCTCGGGGTCGGTAAAATTGACGGGCGCGGGTTTGAGTCCCTGAGCAAGCTGACCGTCTCCGGCTCCCTCGGCGCCGTGACACTGAGCGCAGGTACTGCTGAAAATAGATTTTCCTTCCGCGTATGATGGGTTTTGAGCCGGATGGGGGACTATATTATAGGCTGCAATTATCTTCTCTTTTATAGTCTTCGACAGGGATTCGATTTTATCCGGCGATGATTTATTCTCTATAAGGCCTTTCAGGAGGTTGATGTCGGGCCCGATGCCAGCTTTATCTCCTTCTCCCGATTCCATCTTTTTAAAGAGTTCCCGAATCCCTGCCGAAAACTCGAGCATCTCCTTATATTCATTGTTATTTATTATCTGCCCGTCTCTGACTGCATTGCCGTAGTCCCCTCCCACATAATCGACAAGCGATAACATACGATTGGCATCGGTAGCGGAATAAGACGGGACCGCAAGTAACAGGAGCAAGAAGCAAGCGGAGATGTAAAATGCCAAAGACCTTTTAAATGAGAGCATGCCGGTGAATATGGAACCTCCGAGTGAATATCGAGATTATCATTTAATTATACAT
>JBIOKC010000088.1:0-8003 GCA_044451425.1 Thermodesulfobacteriota bacterium | reverse complement strand
CAATGGCTGGAAGGCAAAGGCTATTGAGCGGCTAGTCGAGGACATAGGGTTGAGCCTTGAGGCGGCCGACCAGCTCGTCACTTATATGGCGACCGTAAAGGCAGCCTTGGGGACGGTGCCGACACAGGAAAGGCTTGTCATGGAAAGGTTCTTCGACGAAGCGGGCGCGATGCACCTCGTGATCCATTCGCCTTTTGGGAGTAGGATGAACCGGGCGTGGGGGCTCGCATTAAGAAAGCGATTCTGCAGGAAGTTTAATTTCGAGCTTCAGGCGGCAGCGACCGAGGACTCCATAATACTGAGCCTGGGGGCGACGCACAGCTTTCCTCTCGAAGAGGTCTACTTCTACCTTCACCCAAATAATGCGAGAGACGTGCTGACGCAGGCGCTCCTCGATGCACCGATGTTCGAAGTCAGGTGGCGCTGGAATGCGAGCACGGCGCTTGCGGTGCTGAGGAGGTGGACCGGGAAGAAGGTCCCGCCCGCCATACAGCGCATACATTCGGAGGATTTGATAGCCCAGGTATTTCCTGACAAGATAGCGTGTCTCGAGAATATAGTC
The DNA here is from genome assembly GCA_044451425.1 of Thermodesulfobacteriota bacterium. Lineage (GTDB taxonomy): Bacteria > Desulfobacterota_D > UBA1144 > Nemesobacterales > UBA2774 > 2-12-FULL-53-21. The sequence goes on along the minus strand of JBIOKC010000088.1, from coordinate 7,441 downwards.
GGCGACAGAGAAATACCCGACCACCCGCTCGTGAATCAGACCGTAAAAGACTGTCTCATGGAGGCGATGGATATAGAGAGGCTCGAAAGATTGCTGGCAGACATACATTCGAAAAATATTGAGCTAATAGCCCGAGACCTGCGGGAGCCTTCACCGCTCTCGGGGCAGGTGCTTAACGCCAGGCCGTATGCGTTTCTCGACGACGCTCCGCTCGAGGAAAGGAGGACGCACGCCGTTCAGAACAGGAGATGGCTCGACCCTTCGGAAGCTGCCGAGCTCGGACAGCTGGACGCGGAGGCGGTAAGAGCTGTGAAGGAAGAGGCCTGGCCTGAGGCCGAGAGCCCTGATGAATTGCACGATGCGTTAATACTTTGCGGATTTATAACGGAAGAAGAGGGAGTGAGAGGAGATGCCGCGGGTGAGTGGCGTCCATATTTTGACCAGCTGGCAAAGGAGAATAGGGCGGCGGCATTTAAAATAGAGAGCGGTAGGACTCTCTGGGTGGCGGCGGAGAGGCTCTCGCAGATGAAAAATATTCATACCTCATCAATTCTCGTACCGGAAATCCGTATTCCTGAAAGATTGACTGAGGGCCCTGTTTCAAGAGAGAAAGCACTCGTAGAAATAATAAGAGGGAGACTGGAGGCGCTAGGCCCTGTTACCGCGGTAGATATAGCAGAAACGATGGGCGTTCCCATTTCGGGCGTGGAGCAGGCGCTGGTTTTATTAGAAGGGGAGGGGTTTGTGTTCAGAGGGAGCTTTACTCCCGGTCGGGAAGGCGTCGAATGGTGCGAGAGGAGACTCCTCGCCCGGATACACAAATACACGATGAGCAAACTCCGGAGGGAGATAGAGCCTGTGACGACTGCTGATTTCATGAGATTCCTTTTCTTGCGGCACGGAATCGATTCGGAAGATAAACCGGAAGGCCTCGATGCCTTAAGAGCGGTACTCGATCAGCTCGAAGGGTTTGAAGCCCCTGCCGCTTCGTGGGAGGGGGACTTGCTGTCGTCGAGGCTTAGAGAATACGATCACGCGTGGCTCGATACGCTCTGTCTCTCAGGCGCAGTTGTATGGGGGAGGATCAGCGCATACAACGGCGGCGGCAATAAGAGATCGGGGCCGATCAAGACAACGCCGGTTACGATTGTAAAGAGGGTAAATCTGAGTATGTGGAGGAAATTCGCTCCGGATTCCGCAACCGTTTCGGGAACTCTGTCCCGTCAGGCAAAAGAGGCGCTCGCTTTACTTAAGACCCGCGGCGCGTCGTTTTTTGAGGAGATAGTGTCTGGGACGAAGGGGCTTAGGTCGGAGACGGAGAGCGCGGTAGCGGAGCTCGTCGCGAACGGCATTATCACATCCGACAGCTACACAGGGCTGAGAGCACTCTTGGTGAACTCGAAATACAGAACTGCCGTTGGAAGACGGATGAGGAGCGTAGGCTTCAGCATGGAGGGAGCCGGCAGATGGTCGCTCGTAGGTGAGAGGGAAGGGGAGGGGTGCCGGGAGAGAACGGGCGAAGATATGAGGACTCTGGCCATGGCGCTCTTGAGAAGATACGGCGTAATCTTCAGGCGGCTTGCGGAGAGGGAAAGCTTCGCTCCGCCGTGGAGGGAGCTCGTACGCGTGCTGCGAATTATGGAGTTGAGGGGCGAAGTAAGAGGCGGAAGGTTTGTGGACGGCGTATGGGGAGAGCAGTTCGCTCAGCCTGAATCCGTGGCGGGGCTCAGGGGGATGAGACGGAAGAAGAGAGAGGGGAAGCTTGTTTCCGTTAGCGCCGCCGACCCGCTTAATCTGACCGGAATAATAACGCCCGGGGAGAGAGTATCGTCACACTATAGGAACAGGGTACTTTACAGGGACGGCGCTCCGGTTGCTATTAAAGAGGGGGAAGATATAAGGATTCTGTCGGAAGCGGACAGGAAGGAAGAATGGAGCCTAAAAACGGCTCTCGTAAGGCGGAACTTTTCGCCGAAGCTGAGGGCGTACTTGGGGAAAGGAGTTGCATAACTCTACACCGGTATTCCTCTATGCACTTCTCCACGTGGAGCGCGCAATGCCTGAGGGTCCTAGGCGACGTCAAACCGTTTTTCCCACCCTCGCTCATGCCCGCGAACGCTCTGCCTATACCCTTAAGGACCACATCTTTAGGAACATTTCTCTTTTTCCAGTCCTGAATGAGGCCATAGTCGAACGAGGAGAGCATAATCCCCTCCCCCGCAAGCGTGAGAAAATAGGATTCTATCTCTTTTATGTATTCGGAGCCGCTATTCATCGGATGTTTTTATTCTAAACCAATTCTGCCGGCTTCGGAAGAATGTTATTCCGGATGGGAGAGTGACCGGCCATACGTTATACGCAGTATAAAAATACCATGACCGATCTCACTGTATAGCAAACTTCATTGCGCAGTGGTCAGGCATCGAAGTCCTCAGTATTGTTATTTACATGAGAGGCGGGGACCAACTCAGAACTGAGTCCCCGCCCCTTAAATGCTCCATTAAATCCTAACGCCGAATACCAGCAGAGTATTCTCATCGTTCTTCTCCACAGCCGTTCTCAAAGTAGCGTTATTAACGTGTGCTTTAACCGGGCTGAGATAGAAGCTCATCGGGCTCGTCTCAACTTCTCCACCCTTCGTTTCATTCTTTACTTCACGTACCGCCGGACCGTTGGTATAAAGGTCCATATAGTCTGAAGCGAATGAAAGAGCGGAAAAACCGAGCGAAAGCCCTAATACCGTGACTACGATTAACTTCTTCATTTGGCTTACCTCCTTTTGATTTATTTGCAGAGACATAAGCGCAAGAGGTGTGCCAAGAGGAAAGAATCTACTAAATATCAATAATGACAGAACGTTAAAAATGGTAGGTGAAAAATATCATATAGCGGTATTTCACTAATAGCGATTTCTCGCTCTTATTCTTTGTGAAATCCCGCGATATCGGAATATTATCAGGAATGCAAGATTTTATTGAGGGAGCACATAGATATATTAGAGCTCTTCTATCTCTCTTCTCATTTTCTGAATAGTCTCCGAGTAGCTCTGTGATTGGAATATACCGGAGCCCGATACTATGACGTCGGCTCCGGCCTCGGCGATTTCTCTGATATTGTCGAGCTTGATCCCGCCGTCGACCTGAATGAGCGGCTTATGCCCGGAGCGGTCTATTATCTCGCGGAGCCTCTTCAACTTGGGAACCATCGTATGGATAAACTTCTGCCCCGGAAAGCCCGGCTCCACGGTCATGACGAGTATAATGTCGGCATAATCCAGAACCTCCTCCAGCACGTGTAGAGGCGTCATCGGACTAATTGCCACCCCCGCGCACACACCCATCGACTTTATCCTCGATATAGTGCTGTAAAGAAGACCGCAAGATTCGTATTGTACCGTGATACCGTGAACAGCGTCACCGCCCGCGTCTATAAACCTTCCGGCGAACTCCTCGGGATTCTCTATCTGGAGGTGGATGTCGAGCGGCGGCGGGTCGGAATTGCAGAGTGCTTCTACTATGGGTAATCCGATGCTTATATTCGGGACGAAGTGACCGTCCATGACGTCCACGTGAATCCAGTCCGCCCCGGCCTCCTTTAGTGCCCTTACCTCCTCTCCCAACCTCGTGAAATCAGCCGATAGTATTGACGGCGCAATCAGTTTTCTCATAATGTTATATCCATCTCCCCGGGTAATTATCGTAAATTCTATGTTTAACTCGTTCTTAATCGTATTATAATCCGCTCTTAATTTCTCCGTGTTTAAATTTTAGTAATGGGAGCTGTGTGGGTCTGGAATTTGAAGACAGCGGAAGGAGCGGAGATAACCGCGGCGGCTTTGGACTGGAGAAAAGCGGGCCGCGGTAAAGTGGATGCTGTTATAAATAAAATACAAAGGGAACGTGAAACGGAAATAAAGAAAAAAGAAGTATCGTGTCCGGAATGCGGTTATATTGCTCGTAACATATCTTTCCCTGCTCTCTGTATCTACTGCGGCGGCGCTCTTTAAATCCCGCATCATCGGGTTCTATAAGTCGGCCGGCAATCGACTCAATCCCAGTTCTTTTACCTTGTCGGCGATCTCTTCCGCGTGCTCTGTCGCTTTGATCTTTGTCCAGATATAACGTATTACTCCCGCATCGTCGATCAAAAACGTTTCTCTTATCGCTGAACCGGAGTCGCTTACGACGCCGTATGACTTGATGATGTCTTTGCTCTTGTCGCTGAGTAGCGGGAAGTTGAGACTATGTTTCTCTTTGAATCCTTCGTGAGATTTGACGCTGTCCGTGCTCACTCCGAGAACCTGAACGCCGAGCTTTTCAAGATTCTCCATTCCGTCTCTGATCGAGCACGCCTCTTTGGTGCATGTTCCCGTGTAGTCTTTCGGGTAGAAGTAAAGCGCGACGGTTTTCTTTCCGCGGTAGTAGCCAAGCTTTATTTTATCTCCGCCGTATGTTTCGGCCTCGATGTCGGGCGCCTTGTCTCCGACTTTTAGAGTATCTGACATTGTCGTTTTCCTCCTTTCGCAAGTTCGGAGTTGAGTATAGCTGATGAAGGAAGTTACGGAAGGGATAGATAAGTAAAGATATTTCGCTCATGCAGTTGGCGCAAAGATAAAAAACGATTTACGAATATGGGGAAGGGATGTTACAAAAATCGTTTTTATAAATTTCATTTATTTGTCTTTCACTTTCGTTCCGGATTCGAGATATTTCAATTATTGATATAAAGGAGCACGATTCATTCCTGACATAAATGTTCAGACGTGCAATTTGCGAGGATGGGAAGAAGCGCTCTTGTTTTGTCATCTCGTTTTACTGTCTCCGGCTTGAGAAGTTTAATAATTAGCGGCGGGTAACGGAGCACTTTCGACTATGAGCAATTATTTGGAGGTATAGCCGATTTTCCCCATATATTAAAGCCGAGTATTAAATATTGTTTTTTTATCCACACCAATTGAGGTGTCGGTTTAATACCTGATTTTAACTTATCAATATAACTCGGAATGCGTGGTTTTGACGAAGAAGAGGAACGATTTTTTCTATATATTTATGATGAATATCGAGAATGTCTAAAGCGGGGATTTAGAAACGCGGCTGTTTTCTTATATATGATTTAAAAAATTGCAGTCTCTTATCTGTGGCGCGTTCCACCCAGAACCTAGGATTCCACGGACGAGTTCTTTGGTAAACTATGTGGTGCACTTCCAGGTTGAATGTAGGCTATTATGAACTGGGTTGTAAAGTGAAAATGAGCACCTCCTTATCAGCGCCGGGCCTAAGTCTTACCTCTCAGATGTTTTAGAAGCTCCATATCGGGCGCGACTTCCTCGGGCGATATCTCCACTATCATGTCCAGATTTTTGAGAGCGTGGTGGTTGACGATGGCTTTGAACCCGGTCTCTCCGATCTTTCCTTTCCCGACGTGCTCGTGCCTATCCTTCTTCTCCCCGAGTCCCGCCTTGGAGTCGTTTCCGTGAAGGAGTTTCACACGGCCAAAGTCAATGACCGAAGAGAGCGCATCGAGCGTGCTCTGTAGAGATGCTTTGGTCCTGATATCATAACCCGAGGCGAGGAGATGAGCCGTGTCGATGCATATGCCGAGCCTCGGGTTTCCGATCTCGTTGAGCATCCGCGCCAGCTCTTAGAACGTGTCTCCGATCGTCCCTCCTTGGCCTGCTGTGTTTTCGAGTAGGAGCTCCGTCGTGAGGCTGTCCGAGCCGTCGAGCACCTCGGAGAGACCCTCTATGACCATATCGACGGCTTTCGCGCGGTCAATACCTTTCGAGCTTCCGAGGTGAGTCATGACGTATTTAGCGCCTATAACGCTCCCCCGTTTGAGCTCTTCCCTGATGATCACGGCGGATGAACGTCTCAATTCCTTTCTCTCGGACGCTAGGTTGATGTAGTAGGGCGTGTGGACGAAACAGTCGGAGAGGTTATACCTGGAGCAGGAGTTTAGAAAGGAATCGACGAGGTCTTTATTCAATACCGGAGGCTTGCCGCCGCGGGGCGATCTGGTGAATATCTGAAAACACTCGCAGCCCAGAGAGCGTGCCCGCTCCGGAGCTTTGTCTATACCGCCTGCGATTGAGACATGAGCGCCGAATTTCATATCTGTTTGGTAATTCTACCGGATTTGGGTAAGGGGTATTGAATACAGGGCAAAATCTTAATACCGCTATTGCAAATTACCTTCAATCAATATAAAAACAACATCTTTTAAAAAACAGATTTTCGGAAGGTGACTCGTTAAGTAATTTTTGAAGGATGTGTATGCAATAGCGGCGATAGAAATGGCCATTGATCATTCGCCCGGTTTCTTGCCATCCCTCCCCTGCTCTAGGGCTTCCTTGCATACCTTGATATTATCAAGCTCGCCATTAACTATCGTACGATCAGGGCCTGGAGAACCCCTTTCGGAAGACGAACTCAAAGCGCTATTGCCCGTAACTGAGTGCATAGGATGAATGCGCGATGAGGCGAGCAGGAAAATTTAGGAATCCACCGAGCCTTAATATGTGTTCTTAACTTGGTCTTGGCCTGTACCCCTTTTGAGTTGTTTATTCGGCCAGATTGACTTCCATGTGCAGCCCTTCCTGTTTCTGTATCTGTGCAATGATCTGAAATAGGTTTGTGGCGGTTGGGTTGCCTTTCGGTCCGAGCATGCGGATCAGGCTTTCCGGCTTCTTGTCTACGGTCCTGGACAGGCTTTCAAAACCGGACGTTGCCTTGATGAAATCTTTTAATACCGCCTTGCCGGTGTTAACGTCACCGGATAGAAGGCATTCGATCGCTTCTTTCAAAAGCGCCTGTTTGAATGCCGGATCGCCCTGCACTCTGTCGCGGATGGTTTCTTTGTAATCTCTTGTTATGGTCATCCTGACCGCTCCTGTTTTTTTCGTTTTTTATATTCTTTCCAAAGCTCTTTGGCTGTTTCTATGTCCTTTTGCTGCTGCCTTTTCGTGCCGCCGCCGAGCAAAATGACAAGCTTGTCACCGTCTTTTCCAAAATAAACCCTGTAGCCAGGCCCGTAATCTATCTTGTATTCAAACACTCCTGCGCCGACACCTTTGGCATTGGAAAATTTACCGTACTCGATCCTGAGCAACGCTGTGGCAACCTTCGCCGCCGCCTGCGGGTCCAGCCCGTCAAACCACCTTGCAAAAGGAATGCGGCCCTGGCCGTTGATATACTCCTTAATCGTAATCATAATAACTAACATATATGTTAGTTATTAGCAATAAGAATTTTTATTTCTACTAGCGCCTAATTAGAATACTATCCTCCTTCTCACCTGCAAGTGCAATATTGTAACCCACCATTGCATCTTGAGCATGGTTTCCATGTTGGTGCTGAAATCCTTCTCAAAACGCAGGGTCATTTCCGGCCTCAAGTTAAGTAAAAGCAATAGCGGTATTAACGATAGCCCTATATTCCATTAT
>JBIOKC010000087.1:0-8009 GCA_044451425.1 Thermodesulfobacteriota bacterium | reverse complement strand
TGTTCTCCGTGGCCGCACGAGGGTAGGAATAGGCGATAACGTGTACGAGGCCACAGTCGAAGACGTCCTCTACATCCCGGCCGGAGTCCCTCACTGGTACGAGGTCCTTGGCAACGAGAATTTCGAATTCCTCTGCATGGTCCCCAACCGGGACGATGAAATCAAATTAGTCGGGAGTGAGTAACACTGTTTCGGTACGGATAGAAGCGCCGGAAATCACGCGGTGTTCGGAATAACAAGGAGTTGAATAAGCTGAGAGGGAAGTCTCGGTTTTTCTACGGCATTACTTTTCCTGCGCGCCCAATCGACGAGGGCCTGGGAACAATAAAAATGACAAATGGAAACAGGCTCTTTTAAACCTTCAGGTAGCCGTAGTTTTGGAGTATGAGGATTGCAATGCTGATTATTATCAGGTTAGCGATGGCTATCGGGAAGAGCAACTTCCATCCGAGGTTCATCACCTGGTCGTAGCGGAATCTCGGGAGCGTAAACCTCACCCATATAAAGAAGAACAGGAACGCCAGCACCTTTCCTGCGAAAACTATTGGAGGCAGGTACCAGTACTTGTCTATGTCTATTCCGAACCATCCGCCGAACGGGAACGGATACCACCCGCCGAAGAATAGCGCTACGACGAGACACGAGACCACGACCATGTGCGTGTACTCGGCCATGAAGAACATTGCGAATTTCATGCTGCTGTACTCCGTGTGATAACCGGCGACTATCTCGGGCTCGGCTTCGGGAAGGTCGAAGGGGAGACGGTTCGTTTCAGCAAACGCCGCCGTGAGGAAAACTAGACATCCCAGTATTTGCGGGAACGCGAACCAGTACTTCGACTGCGCTTCGATTATGTCTTCCAGTCTCAACGACCCCGACCACGCTATGACGCCCAGTATGGATATCCCCATTGCGAGCTCGTAGCTTAACATCTGCGCTGCGCCCCTGAGCCCTCCGAGGAACGAGTACTTGCTGTTGGACGCCCATCCCCCGAGCACGACTCCGTAAACGCTTAACGAGCCGATTGCGAGAACGTAAAGTATTCCGACGTTGAGATCGGCTATCTGGAGCTTGACGAATATGGGCTCGCTCAGGAGGCCGAAGATGGTGGTATGAAAACCCCTGCCTATAGGGATTACGGCTAAAGCTATGAGCGAGGTGATGAAGGCGAATGCGGGAGCGATTAAATAAAAAGACTTATTGGCGTGACTCGGTATTATATCTTCCTTGAATATGAACTTTACGCCGTCGGCGAGTGGCTGCAGCAATCCGAACGGCCCCACGCGGTTAGGCCCCAGTCTGTCCTGAATGAAAGCGCTCACTCTCCTTTCCGCAAGAGATAGGTAAGCGACGAGAGTAAGCACCACGAAAAATAATAGCGCTATCTTTACGAGTGTAATACCTGTTTCAACCCAGATCATCAGTAGTCTCTTTTTCGCAGTTTACTGGGACCTGTCTGCGCCCAGCATGCCAAGATTCTCGTAATTCATTCCGCTGTATGCGGGCAGCTCCTCTGCCAATTGCAGCATTATCTCTGAAGGTTTGCCGAATGGAAAACTATCTGCCTGGAGTGTGTTGCCTATGAGTGTAAGTATCTCCCAATCGGGTTTTGCAGTTCCCGGCGGGTCAATCGCGCGTCTCACCCTCTGTACCCTGCCCCGGTCGTTCGTAAACGTGCCTTCTTTTTCGTAAGGGCTTGCGCCCGGCAGTATCAGGTGGGCGAGTCTCACCGTCTCTGTGAGCTTGTAGTCCTCCACTATTAACAATGCAAGTCCGGTAAGACCCTCTTTCAGCTTCGGGTGCTCTTTTGGCGGTGCGAATTTAAAAAGGTCTTCCCCGGCGACGTATAATACTTTGACGCTTCCGCTGAGAATAGATTGTATCAGTTCCTTTATCTTATCCGCACCCGATGCGAATCCCATATCTTTCACGCCCGCGCTGTTTGGATGGGGGTCCCCGCTTATCAGGCCGAACAATTTTTGAGCGCTCGAGTCGCCCATATTCGAGATTATCCTGTCAGTTTTAAGGGCAGCGGCGATTTTTTTTAGCAGATACAGCTCCTCGTTCGTGAGTGTCGGCGATCCCAATATCGCTGTTGACTCAGGCGACGCCCCCTTCGCTTTCATAAGCCCTGATGAAGCCAGGGCTGCCGCGGCGACCCAGTCGACAATCTCATAACCTTCTCCTTTTCTGACAATGGGGTCTTTCAGGCGCGCGGCTCCTTCCTGCATGTCTCTGAAGCCGTATCTCCCCCTGTCGCATATCCAGTACTCGTTCACGTCCATGTTAATACGCGGCCTGACTCTCGACACTTCCCCTTTCCTCGGGTCGACGCCGACTGTTACGTTGCATCCGTTACTGCAGAGCGGGCAGACGGTGTCTGTGAACTTCCAGTACCAGACTCTCTCCTTATGCAGGCTGTCTTTATTCAGGAGCGCCCCCACCGGGCAGAGGTCCGTGACGTTTCCCGAAAGCTCGTTGTTGAGGTTCTTCCCGGGGAAAACGACTATCTTTTTCCTGAACCCCCTCCCTTCGAATCCGAGCTCCCCGGTCTTTGTGACTTCGTCGGTAAACCTTACGCACCTTGTGCACATGATGCAGCGGTTCGGATCGTAAAGTATCCTGTCGCTGAGGTAGTATTTCCTTCTGACCTTCTTCTCTTCGGGTCCTTCGAACCTGCTGTGCCCGGGCCCGTGTTTAATCGCTGTAAGCTGGAGCGGGCATTCCCCGCCCTTATCGCATATCGGACAATCGAGCGGGTGGTTGATCAGCGTGAATTCGACGGTTGCCTTCCTCGCCTTTATCGCCTTTTCGGTATCGGTTTTGACAATCAGCCCGTCTCGGACGAATGTATTACAGGCCGGCATGACCTTGGGAACGCCTTCGATCTCGACGAGACATTGCCGGCACTGAGCGACTACGCTTAATGCCGGATGGTAACAAAAATGCGGCACTTCAATTCCCACTCGTGACGCTGCCTGGATCAGATTAAGCCCGTCTTCAACCTCTATTTCGATCCCGTCTATGGTGAGTTTTGGCATAGGAAATTCGTTTAAGCGAGAGTCGAGAAAATATTATCTGACCGGAGCTGCCTTAGCAAGTAACGGAGGGGATATGGAAGGATTAGAGCCGTGTATGGCATACCGATAGGGAAAATCCTGTTATTCTCGCCTTAGCGGCGCGGGCGGGCGCGGATCGTTTGTGCCCCTCCGGAAAAAGGGTTATGTTATAATTCACGGAAGAACGGAAGAGACTATGCGTTCGAAAGTCCTTAAACCTATATTTATATTTCTTTTGTTACTATTTATATTATCGGCCCTCGTTATTGTTATAATTCAAACCCACTATTTCAGGCAGTTCGTCAAAATCACGACTAACGCCATCGTAAGCACTCTGACTGCGCAGAATTTCACGATAGGCAGCATAGAAGGCAATTTACTCGAGGGCATAACGCTCAAAAATGTCTCTTTCGCCATCGGCAGCGAAAAATTCATAGATTGTGACGAGATATATATAGATTATTCCCTCCCCCTTCTTCTCGACGGCTCCATGTTTTTCAGCAAGGAGGTCCCCCTTCACGAAGTCAGAGTGACAGGGCTTCGCGTCAACCTCGTCCATTACAAGAACGGTAATTGGAATTTTCAGGAGCTTCAGAAATTGATTATTAAGGGGAAAAGGCCTAATCCTCACTGGAATATCTTTATAAAGAATGCGGTAGTCAGCGGAGCGAAAATGACTATCGAAGACGAAAGAACCGGACAGAGCTCTATATTCGAATTAACCGATGCGGATTTTTCACTGAATATGTTCAACGTAGCCGACAGGGCCGAGATCTTTCTCAGAAGTGCGCATCTGACGGCAGCCTATGAAAGCATGGACTTTGAGAAACTGTATTTCGACAACATTACCGGCGAGGCTGTTTATTCGAATAAGGAAAGACCCGATAGGTTCGACGTTAATCGCGTGGTCTTTAATTATATGGGCGCCACGGTCACGGGGACCGGAGCTATAATCGATATGATAAACCCCCGGTTCACTTTAAGCGGCCTCATCCACAATATCGATATACCGGATATAGGAATCCTCGATCTCAAGGTCGACGCTCACGGGAATTCCCTTATGTGGAATGATCTTCACGCTTCCGGAGGCGTCAAGCTCGCGGATTCAAAGCTCATGGATACGAGTCTCTCCGGCGGGATCGAATCGGTCAGCGTTGAGAACACTCACGTAGTTCTCAATAAGGGCAGTCTGGCTGCGGAATTCGGTGAAGCCTCTTTTAACGGCACTCTCGACCTTTTCGAGATGAAAGACAGGCATAAAAAAAATGTCCTCGACCTCCAGTTAAACCTGAGCTCTCTCAAGGTCCCGGGTCTCCTCGAAATGGTCATGAAAAGAGACGCCTCGATTAAAGAGGCCCTCAACATGAATATAGAGGCGGCTATAAATTCCAGGCTGGAATTAACCGCCGGATGGAGCAGGACTCAGGAGCTGACAACCGTACTCGATATGCGCGAACTCGATCTCACCGGTGGCGGTCTAGGAGAAATTAGGTTAAAGGGTCCCGTTTCAATCGATCCCTCGAATATAGATTATGATATAGATGCGAGCTTTACGAATACTAATTTCGGAGCTTTATTAAAAGACCAGAAATATGCGAGCGAATTCAATTCCACGCTTAAGGCGAAAGGGTCTTTAAAGACTAGAGGAAATACTCCGCAAAATATTGAAACTGCTCTACGCGGTGAAGTGAGGCCTTCCAGGGTTTTCGGTATTCAATTAAAACACGGGTTAGTAGACGCCGCTTATGACGGAGCCTCTCTGGATATAAAGTCTCTTGTTGTCGAATCGGAACCGTTCGTCGTCAATGCGTCCGGGCATCTCGGAAAAGCAGGCGGAGACGGCGTCAAATATAACATTGACATTAAAGACCTCGGGATATTGTCGAAGCTTGCTCCCGGTTTCCATTTCGGCGGGAGTCTCGGGCTTAACGGATACCTGAAAGGGGATCTGAAGAATCCCGGGGTAGTCGTCAACGCCGGGGGGTCCGATTTCGTTTACGAAGAGAAGGGGCTGAGGTTAAAAAAATATGGATTAAAAGCGGCGGGTGCGTTGAATATCGACAACCCCGGGCTGAGTGCGAACGGCGAGATAAAGGGAATAGAGATAGGGGGGAGAGACTTTCAGGTGGTAGGCTTCAATGCCGAGAGCAGGGGAGGGCAGATTTACGGATCGCTTCACATTCAGGAGACGGCGCAAAAGAATTATTCTCTCGATTACAAGCTTACGGAGCTTGGAAAGGAAGAAAAAAAGCTCGAGCTTGACAAGCTCATATTCCATTTTAAGAACGCTGTCCTCCAAAACCGCCAGCCGATCCTTATATCGTTCTTTAAAGATAAGGTGAAAGTGAGCTCTTTGAACCTCTATCACAAAGATAATTTTCTGGTCGGCGATTTCTCTATTGGTTTCGATCAGAGCATCGACGGGTCGATTAAGCTCGAGAAATTGAGCCTCCTCGACGCGTCCGAGTTGCTCGACGTTCAGTTTCCAGTAAAGGGCCGCATGTCGGGTGAAATAAAATTCGGCTCTTCAATGCGGCATCCGGATGTAATGGCCGATATAATGGCCAAGAACCTTGAGTACATGAATTTCAAAAGCGACGATCTCACGCTTTCGCTGATCTTCTCGGATGACAAGATCGGTCTTAAACTCAAAATTTCGGACAAGAAGGAAGAGGTACTTTCCGCTGTCGCCGAAGCAAGGATAAACTTCGATCCCGAGCATATGGATAAGAGCATTAATGAAGCGTTCTATAAAGCGACCATAAAATCGAAAGGCGTCGATATAAGTCCAATCGCTGCTTTAAATGATGAAATACATGAAATAAGCGGGAAGCTTATGATCGATGTTGTAGCGGAAGGAAGTGGAAAAAACCCGAACGTATCAGGCAGCCTCAAGCTTAAGGATATGAGTATGAAGATCAAGTCCATGAGAAACAAGATTCAAATAGACGATGCTGTCATGTATATGAAGGGACAGTACGGCACGCTCAGCCCAGTTACGATAAAGACCGGCGGAGGTGAGGGAGTATTCGAAGGTAGTATAGATTTCCGCGACCTTTCTTACATGGGCAAGGGGAAGATGACCAGTATGCTGGTGAAAACTTATCCCGCCGAAGTGACAGCCAACCTCGACGGAGATATCGAGGTAAGCGGGAAGTTTCTCAACACATCGATCAAGGGTAATATCACCGCCAACAAGCTCCGGATTAAGGTCCCCGACAAGCCTCTTAAGGAAATCGAGAGTATAAAGTTCATAGACGAGAAGGGTCCCGATCAGGAGGAGTTCATATTCAAGGGGGAGAAAAGAGAGGATTACGTCGAGGAATATATGGCTCTCGATCTCGATCTCGATATACCCAAGGACTCATGGGTCAAAGGGGCCGGAGCTAATATAGGAGCTAATATAGAGGTAGAGGGCAAGCTGCGTATCAAGAAGGATTTCAAAGAGCCCTATGTCGTAATCGGAAATATAGATGTGGTCAGAGGAGACTATCAATTTATGGGAAAGCTCTTCAAGATAGAAAACGGGACAGTTAGCTTCGGCGGAAAGGAGACTATTGACCCATTCCTCGACTTGCGGGCGACGTACGAGGTCTCGAGCGTGGAGATATACATTAATGTTACGGGTACGGCTGAAAAACCCAAGATCCAGCTTTCAAGCAACCCTCCTCTCGGTGAGAACGAAATAGTATCGTATCTTGTCTTCAGCACGTCCCCTGATCAGCTCGGCACGGACCAGAGAGTGCAGTTTCAGGAGAAGGCCGGCGAGGTGCTCGGTACAATGGCTGTCGGCGAGCTGAGAGAGGCGATAGGCAACGATCTCGCGATCGACGTCATGACGATAAAGGGCGGACAGACCGGATTCAGAGACACTCACGTGGAAATCGGCAAATATCTCACGGAGAAGCTGTACATCGGCTATGAACGGCTTGCCTACGAGCGTTACTTCTATGAGCGTTATTTTTTCAGTCCGGGTATTCCCTCGTCTACTATTACTGCGAACAGGGCCGTGATTCAATATAGGCTGTTCGATTTCCTCACGCTTGAAAGCGAGATCGGGGAGCAGGCTGGAGCCGATCTATTCTTCAATTTCGACTATTGATTGACTCTATGCTATCTCTTCCCGAACGCTCTCGGGATTTATTAAGAACAATCGCGGATCAAGAGCTATGCAGGAATTTCCTCACGCCTCTAACGGCCTGCATGATCCTTTTTTCGTTTTCCACGAGCGCGAACCTCAGAAACCCTTCACCGTAATTCCCGAATCCCACACCGGGAGAGACGGCGACCTTGGCCTCCTCTATAAGCAGTTTCGAGAACTCGAGCGATCCCATGCTCCTGAACTGCTCGGGTATCTCCGCCCACACGAACATCGTCCCCTGGGGCTTTGGTATCTTCCAGCCGGCCTTTCCGAGCCCCTCGACCAGCTTGTCCCTTCTCGACTTGTAAAGATTTCTCACGTCTTCCACGCAGTCCTGAGGTCCGTTAAGCGCCGCTATGGACGCAACTTGTATAGGGGTGAATATCCCGTAGTCCATGTAGCTCTTTATACGCTTAAGAGCGGATACTATCTTCGCGTTGCCCACCATGAACCCCACACGCCAACCGGGCATGTTATAGGTTTTAGAAAGCGAATAGAATTCAACGCCTATTTCCTGCGCACCAGGAATCTGGAGGAAGCTCGGTGCCTTATAGCCGTCGTAGCAGAGTTCTGCGTATGCGAGGTCGTGCACTACGATGAGCCCCGCTTCTCTGGCAAGCTCATAGATGTCCCTGAAAAACCCGATATCGACCACTGTTGTGGTCGGATTGTTCGGGAACGAAATCATCAGCACTTTAGGCTTGGGCCAGGTCTCCTTAATTGCCTTCTCGATACCTTCGAGTATGTTCGAATCCCTCGTGAAAGGAACGCTATGGACATCGCCTCTTGAAATAATGACGGAATATATG
>JBIOKC010000086.1:0-8029 GCA_044451425.1 Thermodesulfobacteriota bacterium | reverse complement strand
TCGCCTTCTCGATGAGCTCGAGCACATCGCTGGCGCTGGCGCTCCCGGAATTGACTATGAAATTGGCATGGAGTTCAGAGAATCTGGCACCACCGATGCCGAAACCCTTGAAACCGAGCTCGTCGAGAAGCTTCCCGGCAGGTATTTCAGGGGGATTCTTAAATATCGAACCGGTGTTCGCCATCTTAATAGGCTGTGTCCTGTTTCTCCTATCCATGTATTCCTTAACATTGCATTCTATCTCGCGCCGGCTTCCGCGTTTAAGCCCGAATTTCGCTCTCATTATCACACTTCCGGGAGGCAGATGGCTTTTACGGTATTCGAACTTTAATTCTTTCCTGTCGAGCTCGATCTCCTCTCTGTCGAGCCACACCCACACGGTCTCGAGAGCGTCTTTTATCTCGCCCCCGTTAGCTCCGGCATTCATGAATATCCCTCCGCCTACAGTCCCCGGTATGCCCGCCGCAAACTCAAAGCCGGAAAGCCCCGCTCTAACCGTTTTGTTGAGTATCGTGCCCAGCACAGCGCCTGTTTCGGCATAGACCTTATTATCTTCAGTTATTTCGATATGCTTTAATCTTCTTGTGGATGTCACCACTCCCTCAATGCCAGCATCATAGACGACAGTGTTCGATCCCGCTCCGAGTACCACCCACTGCACATCGGACACCGAGAGCAAATCCAGGAGCTTTTTAAATTCTTCATTGTTATTGGGGGTAACTACCAAGTCCGCTATACCGCCGACACGTAATGACGTGTACCTCTTCATTGGGTATCGTTGAACGATTTCGCAGCCAATAAGGCCGATTTCCCGTATCAAGCCGTTCATACGTTTTCTTCTATCCTATTTCCTCTGCTATTTTTTCTCCTACGGCCCACACATTCCCTGCACCTAAAGTAATCACGACATCCCCGGGCTTCAGCGTGTCGAGAACCGATGAAACCAGATTATCACTACCGTTAGAATAGAATACATTACTGTGGCCGCGCTCTTTTACGGATTCGTATAAGGATTTCGACGAAACTCCCGGAATGGGCTCTTCCCCCGCGGGGTATATGTCCATAAGGAAAAGGACGTCGATGTCTTGCAGCACATTCGCAAACTCGTCGAAAAGGAGATTCGTCCTCGTATATCTGTGGGGCTGGAAAATCGCCACTATCCTTCCGAGCCCCGAATCCCTTAAGGCGCTTATAGTAGCTTTTATCTCGTTCGGATGGTGCGCGTAGTCGTCGAGGACAAGTACGTCTCCGCCCCTGCCCTTGATTTGAAGCCTCCTGTCAATTCCTCTAAACTCACCGAGACCGTCCCTGATATCACCAAAGCTCATCCCGAGCTCCATGCCGACAGCAACTGCGGCAAGCGCGTTCTGGGCGTTATGCCTGCCGGGCACACGGAGGATGATCCTACCGAGCGCTGAGCCGTTCAGCACCGCATCGAATTCGGTATCGAATCCCAAGATGCTTACATTTTCCGCCCTTAACTCAGCTCCGGCGTCGAAACCGTATGTGACCGACCGTTTTTCGAATTTATCGGCGATTGCCTTGACCCTCGGGCAGTCGATACAAAAAACAGAAAGCCCGTAGAAGGGAATCTTGTTCGCGAAGCTCGAAAAAGCGTTTTCCAACTCTTCCAAGCTCTTATAATGATCGAGATGCTCTTCGTCTATGTTCGTGATTACCGAGATAACGGGCGACAAAAGGAGAAACGATCCGTCACTCTCGTCCGCCTCGACTACCATGAAACTGCCCTTGCCGAGGCGCGCGTTCGTTCCGAGCGTTTTAACTATACCTCCTACGACTATCGTCGGGTCGATGCCCCCGTGTGAGAGAACCGTCGAAACCATCGATGTCGTCGTGGTCTTGCCATGACTCCCAGCGACTGCGATACCGTATCTGAGCCTCATAAGCTCAGCCAGCATCTGTGCTCTGGGGATTACAGGGATATTTTGGCTCCTTGCCTCTAGCACCTCGGGGTTTCTGTCGTTGACAGCGGAGGATATCACAATCACACCAGCACCCCGGACATTTTCACTGCTATGGCCTATCGACACCGAAGCCCCCAAGTCAATCAGCCTCTTTACCGTATCCGACTCTTTAAGATCCGATCCTGAAACCGCATAGCCCATATTAAGCAGAACTTCGGCTATACCGCTCATCCCAATACCGCCAATCCCTACGAAATGAATTCTTTTAATTTTTCCGTACACTAATTCTCTCCGGCCAGTCTCGATATTTCATCCACAATGACTCTCGCGGCATCTGGTCTGCCGAGTACGAGCGCCTTGGACGCCATCACATTTAGTTTGTCCATATGAAGGAGGTTGGTCAATGCTCTGAAAAGATTTTCAGGGTCGGCTTCCCGGTCCTCGATGACCGCCGCTGCGCCCGCGCTCTCGAGCACCCTAGCATTTTCAAGTTGATGGTTATTCGTCGCATGAGGATAGGGGATCAGAAGTGAAGGCTTTCCGAGCACGGTGATCTCGGCAACCGTACCCGCTCCCGACCTTCCGATTACGAAATCGGCTTCGCTGTAAGCGGACGCCATACCGTCTATGAATTTAAGCACCCGCGCTCTTATTCGATTCCGTTCATAACTATCTTTTACAAGCTCGTAGTCTCTTTCTCCCGTCTGATGAATGACGGAAATATCTCTCCTCTCAAGCTTCGCGAGCGCCTCGGGGACAGACCTGTTGAGCTTATAAGCGCCCTGACTCCCACCGAAGACGAGTATGGTTAACACGCCCGACTCTACTTTCTTTATACCGCGTGAACTCAGTATATCGGCTCTTATCGGATTACCGGTCATAACCAGCTTACGCCGCGGGAAGAACCCTGAACTCCCATCGAACGTGGCGAATATCTTATTTACGAATTTGCCGAGTATGCGATTGGTGGTGCCAGGGTAGTTATTCTGCTCACAGATCGCAGTGGGAATTCCCTTAAGAGAAGCGGCCAGCACCAGTGGACCCGATACATAACCCCCCACACCCAACACTACGTCGGGCCCGAACCTCTTTATTATCGCCGACGAATCCAGAATGCCCTTAAAAGCGGCAAACAGCGCGGTTACTCCTTTTTTCATTCCGCTCCCTTTTATCCCCTGAGCCCTTATATGTTCGACCTTGTAACCTCTCTTCGCGAGCAATTCGTTTTCCAACCCATTTTTTGTACCCACAAAAAGTATTTCGTTTGCCCGGTCTCTCCTTAATATTTCCTCAGCAACGGAGATCGCCGGAAATATGTGCCCCCCGGTCCCTCCCCCGGCAATAATAACCTTCATTTTGATCCCGATTTAGAAACGTTAAGTATTACACCGACAGCGGACAGTGTGGCTATAAGAGATGTCCCCCCGTAGCTGATAAAGGGAAGGGTAAGTCCCTTTGTCGGGAACAGACCCACAGCGACGGCCATATTTATACCTGCCTGAAGAGCTATCAGAAGCACGCACCCGAACACGAGGTAACAGCCGAAGAGGTCGGGCGCCCTGAGCGAGACCCTGAGGCTCCTCACCAGAAGTACTCCGAAACCTATAAGCACGAGCACTATTCCGATAAATCCCAATTCCTCGCCTATTATGGAGAATATGAAGTCCGTATGCGCCTGCGGGAGGAAGAAGAGCTTCTGCGAGCTGTCTCCGAGCCCCGTTCCGTAAACGCCCCCCAATGCAAATGCGATGAAAGACTGTATAGCCTGGTAGCCGGAGCCGAGGGGATCCTGCCAGGGGTCGAGAAAAGACATCACACGGTTCATCCTGTAGCCCTTCGTTAAAACGGCCAAGCATAGGAAAATAGCCGAAACTACCCCTACAGGAATCAGGTACTTCATCTTAACTTCCCCTACGAACAGCATCCCGAAAAGAGTGACGAGCATAATAGTCGCTGTCCCAAAATCAGGCTCGAGCAGAACGAGCAATACAAAAACACCGGCAATCAATATATGCGAGGCGAATCCAACGATGAAGTTATCGAGCTTGTCTCTTTTTTTCGTAAGCGAATGCGCCAGATAGAGGACGAGAATATATTTACAGAACTCAGAAGGCTGGAAGCTTAAGGGGCCCAGATTTATCCACCTCCTCGCACCGCCCACCTCTTTCCCGATCCCCGGTACAAGCGCGGCCACAAGGAGCACAAGGCCGAGCAGATATGCGGGATAGACGAACTTCCTCAACAGCCGGTAATCGACCCTCATGAGCACTATCATTGAGACGAGACCAATGGCCAGGTATACCGCGTGACGGATGAGAAAGTAATTGGCGTTCCCGTACATCTCGAGAGAATATACGGAGCTCGTACTGTAAACCATCATAACACCGACCGCTGTCAGAAAAACGGCGGCGACAATGACGCCTACATCGTAGGTCTTTCCTTTTGAGGAGCTAAATATTTCCAACAATGTCTTTATATCTCCTTCCTCGTTCTTCGTACGATTGAAACATATCGAAACTCGAACATGCAGGCGAGAACAGGACTGTATCCCCGGGATCGAGGTTCTCGAGCGTCCTTTCAAGGGCTTCCTCAAGGGACGCCGCGAGTGCTGTCCCTACCTTCCCGCCCAATTCCTTCTCCATTCTGAACCTCGACTCGCCTACAAGCACCATGAATTTAACTTTTTTTTCTATTATTTCTTTTAGAGGATCAAAGCTCACGTCTTTATCTTTTCCTCCGGCGATGAGAATTATCGGGGAAGGGAGGCTTTCTAGAGCGCGCAGGGTCGCACCGGGACTGGTCGATTTGGAATCGTTGTAGAACCTCGCTCCCCTCTTTTCTCCCAGGTACTCGTTCCTGTGCGGAAGGGGGCTGAATTCAAGAACCGCCTCTCTTATAATCGCTGGATCGCAGCCCACTGCCCTAGTTGCCGCGATAGCCGCCATGATATTCTCGACATTGTGATAACCAATGAGCTTCATTCCCTGAAGTTCGTAATATTCGTTTCCGTATTTTATTCCTCTACCGTCGTAAGAGAGAACGCCGGGATCGGCCCCGAACGGAATCTTCGCCGATTTTATCCAGTTTATACGCTTTTTTATGACTTCGTCGTCCGACTTATAAATGGCGAAGTCTTCTTCCGTCTGGTTCGAGAAAATCTTCATCTTAGACTCGACGTATTCATCGAAAGTCGAGTGATGATCGAGGTGGTTGGGCGAGATGTTGAGTATGACAGCGATATGAGGCCTGAAGGTTTCGATCCCCTGGAGCTGAAAGCTGCTCAATTCGAGCACCAGTATATCGTAGCTCTCGAAGTCATCCGCTATCGTTATAAGCGGGGTCCCGATATTGGCACCCAGGAAAACTCTTTTCCCGTTCTTTTCGAGTATTCGCGCGATCAGGGTCGAGGTGGTGGTTTTACCGTTTGAGCCGGTAACAGCAATCGCCGGCTTCCGTATGAACCTCGAAGCAAGCTCGACCTCGCTTATCACTTCAATACCGTTTTTTATCGCCTCCGCGACGGGGGCAATGTTAAACGGAACCCCGGGGCTCAAAACTATTGTATCGGCCGCAAGGAACGTCTCCCGCGTATGTCCGCCCGATTCGAGCCTTACACCCCAGGATTCGAGCATCTTTGCCAGGTCAGCAATATTAGCCGCTGTGGAACTCTCGCTCACGGACACGTCCGCCCATCTTTTTAGTAAGAACCTAACAGTCTCGATTCCCGTTTTTCCTACGCCGACTACGAGCACTTTCCTTCCACTTAACTCCATGAGAATTTTATTCCCACCGCCTCTAAAACACATCATAACAACTTTCTTTCCGCTTATCTCAGCTTGAGCGTCGATAGAGCAAACAGAGAAAGAACAAGAGATATTATCCAGAACCTGATAACGACTTTGGATTCAGACCAGCCGCAGAGCTCGAAATGATGATGGAGAGGGGCCATTTTGAATACCCTCTTACCGGTGAGCTTGAAAGATGCTACCTGTATGATGACAGACATCGCCTCCGCGACGAAAACTCCTCCGACTATAATCATTAGAATTTCCTGCTTGGTTATAAGAGCGACCGATCCTATGGCGGCACCGAGGGAGAGGGAGCCGACATCGCCCATAAAGATCTGTGCAGGGTGAGAGTTGTACCATAGAAAGCCGAGGCAAGCTCCGCCCACCGCGGCCAGATAGACCGCGAGCTCTCCGCTCTCCGGTATATAGGGAATCTGAAGGTATTTCGAGAATTCGGCGTGGCCCGAGAGATATGCGAATATGATATACGTCGCCGCGGCGACGGCTATTGAGCCTATCGCAAGCCCATCGAGACCGTCCGTAAGGTTAACGCCGTTCGAGGCGCCCACTACGACGACGAGCGCGAACGGGATGTAAAGCCAGCCGAGGTTGATCACAGCTTTTTTGAAGAACGGGAATACGATCGAGGTGAAAGAGTAATCGGCGACCTGGTTCGCGCTGAGCGACATTTTAAAACCGTCGATGTCGCTCATTATGAGGAGCACGAACAGCACCCCGAAAAGGATTTGAAGCAGTAATTTGACCCTAGCCTTCATCCCCTTTTTCTTCGAAAATTTTAACCAGTCGTCGAGGAATCCTATGAGCGCGTAGCTGAATGTGAAAAGAAGCACCGACCACACCACTTCGCTAGTCAGATTGAGCCAGAGCAGCGACGAGAAAAATATCGCCAGCACCATAAAAGCCCCGCCCATTGTAGGCGTCCCCGCTTTGGATTTGTGTGAGGCCGGACCGTCGTCCCTTATATTCTCCCTGAATTGTTTCCTCGTAAGAAAATTAATAAATACTCCGCCGAAAATAATGCTGAAAAGGAAGGCAGTCAGACCCGCGCCGAACGAGCGGAACGTGATGTATTTAAATACGTTAAAGAGAATGTATTCGCCCTTCATCAAATAAAGAAGGTGGAACATATTAAAACTCCTTAGACCAGCATTTTTGTAACTTCTTCCATCCGCATTCCGCGGGAGCCCTTAACTAGGACGAGATCACCGGGCCGCGCAATCTCCATAATCGCCTTCGCGGCTTCGTCGTGTGATGGCGCATACAGGCAATTCTTATCAGCGCCTGCTCCTCTGAGGATACTTTGTCCGAACTTTCCGCTGGCGACGACAAAATCGACGCCGGATGCGGATAAATACTCACCGATACCGACGTGCTCGACTTCAGATGACTCGCCGAGCTCGAGCATATCTCCAAGCACAGCAATGGCCCTGCCGTTCCCCTTAAGCCTCATTAGCTCATCGATCGCACTCCGCATGGAGTCGGGATTTGCATTGTACGTGTCGTTTATAACCCTGAATCCCGCCGGGCTGTCCAGAAGCTCTAGCCTCATATAGGATGGATGAAAGTTGAGAAGACCTTCAGCAATCTCCTCCTTTCCGCATCCGAAGGAAAGCGCTATTCCGGATGCGCAGAGAGCGTTCATAACGTTATGCATGCCTATACCGTTTATCCTCACAGGGAAATCTCTTCCATCAGCAGTCATGCGAAATGTTATTCCCGAGAAACCATCCCGTTCAACGTCTTTCGCCGTAATGTCCGCTCCTCCGGTTTTAATGCCGAATGTTATCTTCCTGCATATCACGTTCCGAGAAATTCTATAGATGCGGGGATCGTCCGCGTTCACTACAAAAACCCTGTCTCCGCTGAAACCTTCGACGAGCTCGCCTTTGGCCTGTGCTACGCCTTCGAGGCCGCCGAGCTTTACGAGATGCGCCCTTCCTATATTGGTTATCGCGCCGGTGTCGGGATGTGCGATCTCGGCAAGTCTTCCGATCTCCCCGAAATCATTCATTCCGAGCTCAACGACCGCCGCCTTGTAGCTGTCGTCGAGCCTGAAAAGAGTAAGAGGCAGCCCGATGAGGTTATTGAAATTCCCGGCGTTTTTCAGAGTCTTATATTTAAGCGATACGATGCTCGAAGCCATTTCCTTAGTAGTGGTTTTGCCGTTTGAGCCGGTTATCGCCGCAAGCCTGAGACCGGGAAAACTCTTTCTCCATTCGGAAGCGAGGTCGCCAAGCGCCTTTACAGTCGAGGAGACCTGTATCAGCAATTTCCCGTCATTGTGGGCATGGGAGC
>JBIOKC010000085.1:0-8047 GCA_044451425.1 Thermodesulfobacteriota bacterium | reverse complement strand
GAATATCCCCTCCGCTACCCCCGCCGCCCAGATAGATAGAACAATGAAAAGCACCGTAAAAGGTATGTAGAAATAATAAGGGAATCCCGAAACGAGAAAGTAGAGAGGCACGGCGGCTAATGTCCCCATGGTGCCGGGGGCGTACGGGAAGTAGCCGACGTAGAAAAAGGTTGCAACGAGCTTTGCAATCCCCTTCTTCACCTAAGAGATTGCCCCTTCCACCGTGAGGAGGTCTTTTTTGATACTTATGCCGCCCGAATAACCGCCGAGTCCGTTCGATGCGAGCACCCTGTGGCAGGGGACCACTATCGGTATCGGGTTGACTCCGACCGCGTTCCCGACGGCCCTCGCAGCCCCGGGCTTGCCGACGTTCTCCGCGATCTCTTTATACGTGGCTGTCTTTCCGTACGGTATGTCCTGGAGTTTTTTCCAGACAGCCCTTTGGAAGGGAGTGCCTTCGGTGAGGTCTATATCGGTCTTGAATTCGCAGAGCTTCCCGTCGAAATACAGCTCCAGCTCGTGCGCCATTTCAGCGGCGGACCCTCCTTCGGTGACGCGCGTACCGCTAAGCCTGTCGAGATAGTTTCTGAACTCCTTCTCCCCGAATGTTATTCTGAAGACACCCTTAGAGCCGGACAGTACAAATACCTGACCCACGCGTGTAACGGCGGATGAATAGATGATTTGACTCATGTGCGCCTCCGCTAAATCAGTTTCCACGCACAGGGTGCATTGTCAAGACATACACATTATCAAGGCACACACATAGTGTGACTCTACGATTCCTTCCATCTCATCCGCTTCATCCGGCGGCCAAAACCAATCCCGTTTGTCCGCGGTAATTCACCGCACGTTCGTCCTTCGGCGCAGAATCTCCGCTCATATACCATCCTTCATCAGTCATCCGTACCGGCAATTGAATCCTATGCCTGCGGCGACTCGCCGCCTTGAAATTCTGCCCAAAGTACGTAATATCTCTACTGAAATTTTAAAGGATTAAATAACGAACAAGGGAGATCCAGAGGGCATGGGACACACGCTTGAGAATAGCTGGGCATTGATATTGGGAGCATCGAGCGGATTCGGCGAAGCCGCCGCTCTGGAGCTGGCGTCACACGGAATGAATATCTTCGGCGTACACCTGGACAGGAAATCGACGATGCCGAAGGTCGAAGAAATAAAGGAACAGATCAAGGCAAAGGGGAGACAGGCGAGCTTCTTCAATATCAACGCCGCCGACCCCGAGCAGAGGGCGGAGACCTTAGGCGAGATAGAGCAGATACTGGACGAGCACGGGAACCCTTCGGGGATAAAGGTGCTCATACACTCCCTCGCATTCGGAACGCTGAAACCCTATATTGCGGATACGGAAAAGGACAGGGTGTCGAATAAGAATATGGACATGACGCTCGATGTAATGGCGCACTCACTCGTGTACTGGGCTCAGGAGGTCGTGAGCAGGAGGATGATGGTCGAGGGCGGGAGGATTTTCGCTATGACGAGCGCCGGAGGTCACAGGGTATGGTCCACGTACGGCCCCGTCTCCGCATCGAAGGCGGCGCTCGAATCTCACATCCGACAGCTTGCGGTCGAGCTGGCTAAACGCAAGATCACGGCGAACGCCATACAGGCCGGAGTAACGGAGACACCGGCCCTGAGCAAGATTCCCGGCAGCGAGGAGATCATTAAGCACGCCCTCGCGGTGAACCCCGCGGGAAGGCTGACGACCACATCCGACGTAGCTCAGGCGATAGCAGTCCTGTCACTCCCCGGAACGCACTGGCTCACCGGAAACGTCATCAAAGTCGACGGCGGGGAGGACCTCATCTAACACGCGCAAATGACTGTGACAGGGCCAGACCCGCATACCGGTAATAAAAAATGGAGAAGAAAGTAACCCTCTACAACACTCTCTCGCAGAAGAAGGAAGAGTTCGTACCGCACGAGAAAAACAAGATCAGGATGTACGTCTGCGGACCGACCGTGTACGACTCCGCCCACCTCGGCCACGCGAGGGCGGCCGTCACGTTCGACGTTATAGAGAGGTTCTTATCTCATATGGGTTATGAAGTAACGTACGTCAGGAACTTCACGGACATCGACGACAAGATAATTAACCGGGCGAACGAAACTGGTATTCCGCCTAACGAAATCTCGGAGAGGTACATACAGGAATACAGGGAAGACATGGCGTCTATCGGGGTAAGGAGACCCACCGTAGAGCCCAAGGTAACCGAGCACGTACCGGAAATAATCGACCTCATAGAAAGGATAATCGATAAAGGCTACGCCTATCAGTCTGGCGACGATGTATTTTTCTCGGTCAAGAAGTTCAAGGGCTACGGCAAGCTCTCCAAACGCGACCCGGACGATATGCTTGCCGGAACGAGGATAGACATTAACGAGAAAAAAGAAGACCCGCTCGACTTCGCACTCTGGAAAGGGGCCAAGCCGGGTGAGCCTTTCTGGGAAAGCCCCTGGGGCAAAGGCCGCCCCGGATGGCACATAGAGTGCTCGACGATGAGCATGAAGTATCTCGGGGAAAGCTTCGACATACACGGGGGCGGGAAGGACCTTATATTCCCCCACCACGAGAACGAAATAGCCCAGTCGGAAGCCGCCACCGGAAAGGAATTCGCAAAATACTGGGTACATAACGGACTCATTCAGATAAACCGCGAGAAGATGTCGAAATCCATAGGCAACATACTGAACGTGAGGGACGCCGTCACCTTGTGGAACAGGGAAGCGATAAGGCTCTTCTTCCTCTCGCACCAGTATTTAAACCCGGCTGACTTCTCGGATACGACGATGGACGAGACCGAGGCCGCGATAGAGCGGCTCTACATCACGCTCAAGCGAGCGAGGGACCAGAAGCCGCAAAAGAACGTTGACGACGCCGAGCTCGAAGGCGCCGTCGGAATGTTCAGAGAGAAATGGGTAGAGACGATGTGCGATGATTTCAACACTGCGGACGCCATCGGCAACCTCTTCGAGCTTACGCGCGCCGTGAACAGGTCGATAGACTCTAAGGGGTGGACGCCCGCCCTGGATGGAGCACTCAAGGAGATCGGCCATTTCAGCGGGGCGCTCGGCATACTCGAGTACGAGCCCGACGAATATCTGCAGGGCCTGAAGCTCCAGAAAAAATCCGCTGGCATCACCGAGCAGGAGATCGAAGAGCTTATAAAGGAAAGAAATGCCGCGAGAGCCGAGAAGAACTGGAAGCGCGCCGACGAGATCAGGGAGCAGCTCAGCTCCCGGGGCATACTTCTCGAAGACAAGGCCGAAGGCACCATCTGGCGGGTAAAGGGATGAGTTAAGGTACCCAATTATCCGACACCCCACATTTCCAATTGTTTCTCACGTTCATCTCTCTTCAAATAAAACAAGAGATTAATGCATGTTACGCGGAATGCGACATTTCTCCACCTATATACCCCATCGCGTCTGTTGCATCCTCACCAGACTTTTCTTTGTGGTAAAAGCAAGTTTAGAGAGCTTACCTATGCTCTGTTTCTACAGATTTGAAATCTTATAGGTTGCTTTATTTATTCCTTTATTTTGAATTCGGATTTCTACGATAAAATAAACATATAAAATATAAATCATCAATACATTCCTTGACGCAAAATAACCATGAACGAAGCGGACTCTATAAGTCAAGCTGTATCTGAAGTTATCGATAATTTCGATTATTATGCAGAACAATTTAGCGAGGCGGACATTTACGATAGCCTTAGAAAAATAGTAAAGGAAAAACAAAACGATCTGAAAGTGTATACTCTTTCAGAATTATTAGCTTTCAGTTTTGAAGTAGATTCAAATAGAGATCAATCGACTTGGAATACTTTCTATGGACCATTAATGATTTATCATGATGGTGAAGGAAAAGTCTATATGTACCCAGATATTAAACAGATCACGCCAGAAATAAATGATTACTGGGATAAAAGGGCACACGAGGCAAAGCATCCCATACTGAAAGCTCGTTATGCAGATCTAGTTTGGGACTTTTCTTCCACTATATCTGGAAAATCACCTAGTTATCAATCAGCACAGATAGCAATAGACAATTACATTGTGATAGCAAATGAAGGTTTATATAGTATAGATGTATTTCTCTTTGGTAAACTTGATAGAGCATTATCACTAGCTTTATCAATAAATGATCAATCTCGAATTAACAAGGTTAAAAAATCCATGATTGCGTATGAAGCAAATGTTTCAGAGGACGAGAAGCCTGGCTTATCGGGTCATTCATTTGATTTATTATTATCGAACAAAAAATTTTTCTCGATGAAGAAATCGACGAAATTGTACGAAATATGGAAGACAGATTAGAGCGCATATCAAAAAGCGTAGATCAATCAAATTCGATTGGAATTGAAAGAGCTGCAACTCTACTGGCAAGATACTATAGAGGTATTAATAAATTTGATGATGTAGAAAGAGTCCTAAAGAGTATTGAAGAGGTTTACGATCGAACAAACCAACAAGCGGAACCTTTGCAAGTTTCTACGCGTTTAGAAAAGCTTCACTCTATCTACATAAAGTTCGGTTTAAGAGCTAATGCCGATGAATTATTAAAAAAACTAAACCAAATAGTACCTAACACTTTTACCAATCTGGAAGAGTTCTCACACAGTATCACAATTACACACGAAGAAATGGGACAATAAGTAGCAGATCTAATTAATCATGATTTTGAATCCGCTCTAATACGCATAATACGCCAATTTACTCCATCAATAAAAGAAACAGAAAAAAGATTAAAAGAATACGCAAAAGAATATCCACTACAATTTTTAATACCTAAATCTCTCGTAGACGATAGAGGATTAACCATAGCAAAGATTCCCTCGTTAAATGATGATCTTGAGGGCAATACTTGTTTTCAAATTTCACAAGACCTGCACCTAGACAGCGTATTTTTAAGGCGTGTACTAATTGACTTCAAAGCAAAGTTCTTCTTAAACGAAGATAATTTTACAGATTATTTATACAAAGCTCCTATATTCTACCCAAAGAACAAAGAAATAATTTATCATGGGCTGAAATACTATTTCAATGACGATTATTTGTCCTCTATAAGTCTTCTTATTCCGCAAATTGAAGATGCATTCAGAAATTTAGTTGAAATTGGTGGTAATATTTTACAACCAACTAGACTTGGAGGATTTCAGTATAAGATTTTAGATGAACTACTAAGAGACGAAATAGTTGCCAGGGTATTCGGCAATGAAACTGCTTTTTATTTCCGCATTATTTTGACTGATCAGAGGGGATGGAATATCAGGAATAGAGTCTGTCACGGCATGGCTAATATGAATTTGTTTAACCAAAAAGTTGCTGATCGGATTTTTCATGTGTTACTTTGTCTATCACAAGTTCGATCCCAATTAACTCATTAAGCACTTTACCTCCATTAATAAAGGAGAGAGCATAAAGAAATTAATAATGCGACAATCCGGCAGACGCGCGGGGGTATATAGTTCTCGCGTCTGTCGCATCTGTCGGAAACTGAGAAATGTCCCCAACTCTCCTTTTTCAAAGCTGCGGAATATATCAATTTCCCCTTTAGAAAAAGGGGGATTATTATGATTAGATCCAGAAACAAGTTCAGGGCGAAAAAAAAGGTAAGGTTCATACCCATACGCCCATGTATTCGAGCGCGCGCCTGATGCTGGCGGGGGTCTGAGTCTCCCCGCGGCATGCATACCAGCACGCAGTGCATTTGGTCTCATCATAGAGCTTCGGAGAATATTCGGAGTAATGAGTGGTAATGGGCATTTCAGAGCAGCGCTTCAGATGACCCGACGGCGTTACCTGTATGTGGCTTATCCCCGCGGTGCAGCCCGGTATGCCGCCCGTTTCGAAATACCTCGGTATCTCTTTCAGGTAATACTCCGTCGATAGTATAGTTCCCTTCCACGTCTTCCTGAGCCTTATGAGCTCGTCTACAAGTTTCTTCACCCTTTCAAGCTCTTTCGGATGTACGAAATGGGTTTCGTTGTTAGTCTTCATAACGGAATACGAGCTTAACGATATCCCTATCCCCCATTCCTTCGCCTTCGCCGCAAGGTCGGGTATGTGGTCGATGTTGTCCTCCATGATTATAGTGTTGAGCGTCACCTTGCCCTTGGGGAACCTCTTTCCGAGCTCGGGAAGAAGCTCCGAGAGGTAATCCCAGAGCCCGGGCACACCCCTGTAGGTGTCGTGCGTCTTCCCCGGGAAATCAAGAGATATCGCGATCTGGTTTATCCCCGCATCGTAGAGCTCCTTCGCCTTGTCCACAGTCAGAAGGTCTCCCTTCGTAACCATCGACGTGAAGATAAAATAGGACGACTCCTTCACCTGTCTGACTATATCGGGGAGGTCTTTTCTCAGCATAGGCTCGCCGCCCGTAATAACAACGACGAGAGGGTTTATCAGCTTTATGACCGGCCTGTAATCGTAGATGCGCTCCTCATGCCTCGTCTGCCAGTAATCGCAAAAATCGCACTTGGCGTTACAGAGTTTCGTGATTTCGAGGTTAACGAGCTTGGGGCGTCCCGTGAACCGGGTCTGGAAGTACTTTATCGCCCCGAGGAGGCTTTCCTGTGGTGTAATCATTATAGAACTTATACATTACGCGCCTGTGGTTTTCAAGCGAGACCCACAAAATTCGATTGAATGGAGGGCGATTAATTCAGAGCACGGGCTGCTCGGCGAGTTGATTATGAGGGCGGGATAATTTTCTAATGAGTTCTGCGGGGGTGATACTTGTCGATGAAACCAAATCCCCCTGAATCCCCCTTTTCCAAACCCTTAGAAAAAGGCCGTACTCCGGCCGACTCTGGCCCCGGCGAAGTCTAGAGTCGCAGCCGGGCTGCCCCGACGAGAGGCCTAGTGAGGATTTAAAAGAAATCGCCCGATAAAAACATATTGACTTATCCGCGCTTATTTATTTTAATAGTTCAGATAAGCGGCTGAACATGCATTTACGCTGAACTTGCATATATAAGGTATGACGTATGTCGATTAAGGTGATAACGAGGGAGCTATTTCAGTGCGACCATACGGACGAGAACGGGGAGAGGTGCGAGAAGGAGGGAATCAGGGAGGCGATAAAGTCCTGCGGCATTTGCGGGAAGGACCTCTGCATCACGCATTACGAGCTCTCGACGGTCACTCTCCAGGGGACGAGAGACCATTTCACGTACTATTTCTGCGTTCACCACACGGACGAGTTCCTGGATACGCTCGCCCGGAAGTACGGGGACACGAGGCCCATACCCCAAACGGGATATGGCGTAACCCTGCCCCGCGTACGACATTGAATCGTCAGATGCGCGCATTGTCAAATCATATTGACATGAGCCGCGGGATTTAGTTTAATGAAGGGGGAACGAGCCCGGGGGGTTGACAATATACCGTGTTATTTAATAGGAGATTACACATGTCGAGCAAAACCATATCTGTTGAAATATTCCAGTGCGACCATGTAAGCGACGACGGCGAACGCTGCACAAGTGAGGGGGAGAGGATAACCATCAAAACCTGCGCCCTCTGCCATAAAGACCTCTGCAGCAGACACTACGAGCAGATAACGGTCTCGAGCCGCGGCGGAAGGGAATCGCTCACATACCATTTCTGCGACGAGCACACGCAGGAGTTCATGGACACGCTCATCAACACGTTCGGTGATACAAGACCCGTCGCCTACGCCGGCATGGCGAAATGACGCGCACAATGTGTGCTAATATACGTTCCTTCCCGGTCTCCTCAGCCAAAATCGGCAAATGCGGCAATTTCGTTTGTCCGCGGTGACTCACCGCCCGTTCGTCCTGAGTGCACACGTAGCGTGTTGTCGAAGGACGCAGTTTTTCCTCCCCCGACATTCACAGAATTTGAGTTAAGGAATCGGACGCCCTTTCCTAAATGCAATAATGTCATTAGTCTTGCTTCACCATTAACCACTTTGCTAATTAGGGTGGAATTGAAAGATTTTAGCCTTGATGAGATATTTTTAGCCGATTCTGTGCAGTCGTCACACTACGTGTGT
>JBIOKC010000084.1:0-8062 GCA_044451425.1 Thermodesulfobacteriota bacterium | reverse complement strand
TACTCTGGTCCCTGCTAGTGGTCCTGATACTCTTTATTCCCGCTTATGCTTTTTCGAAGCCGATTTTCAACTTCCTCATGGATCCGATCAGAGTAAATCTCCCCGAGGGGAGCTCCCTGATCTTCACGATGCCCGCAGAAGGGTTCATGACTTATCTAAAAGTCTCCTTTTTTGCTGCCCTTGTTGCGGCAGTGCCTTTTGTTCTGTATCAAGCCTGGAAATTTGTCGCGCCCGGACTCTACAAGCATGAGAAGCAGATAGTTATACCGTTTATATTATTCGGGACATTATTCTTTTTATTCGGAGACGCTTTCTGCTATTATGTCGCGGCCCCTCGGGCCTTCAATTTTCTGCTTAAAGAATATTCGTCCGATTACGTAAAGGCGTTCCCGTCAATCAGCGAAGCTCTCTCGTTCTTCATGGCTATTCTTCTGGGCTTCGGTGTCATATTCGAGTTCCCCCTCGTGATATTCGTGCTGGCCCGGATCGGCATCGTAGACAGCAAGTGGCTGAGGAAACAGAGGAAATACGCAATCCTCATAAGCGCCGTGTTGGCCGCGCTGCTCACTCCGACGCCCGATGTTCTGTCGATGATGATGATGTTTGTCCCCATCCTGATATTTTATGAGCTGGGTATCCTGGTGGCGTGGATTTTCGGAAAAAAGAATTCTCCGGACGAAGAAGCGGCATCCGAATCCGACAGTGCGGACTCATAGGGCTTTCCGTGAGCATCCCGGATTTTACGGCTACGCCGGTATATTTCTCAACGGTTATGTTATATAGAGAACGCACTTGATACGCTTGACTTTTCCCTGTAAAAAAATAAAGTAGAAAATGAAGCGATGAACGGTTTTTTTGTTCTGATTTCCGTTCAAATTTTGCACGATCGATTATTCGAGATAGCCAGAGAGGGGAGATCATTATGACAGCCAAGACTAGGCGGAAGAAAGGCCGCGACCTCATGCATACGGTTACATATAAAAGGCAGAACGGCAGGTTCGACGTGGAGTGGTATGTGGGTCAGGATAAAAACGGCTGGGTCCTTCCCGGGATTCTTAAAGCGCAGGCCAGGAAACTTGGAAAAAAACCCTTTCTCCGATTCGGGTACAGGGAGCCCTGGAGCTTTTTTAAAACAAGCCGGTACGCGAACAAAATTGGGAACGGATTGCTTGAGCTCGGTATAAAAAAAGGGGATAGAGTCGCCGTCTATATGCCCAATTCGGACGACTACGTAATTACGTGGTTCGGCATATTGAACGTCTGTGCGATAATGGTTCCTATAAATACGGCATACAAGATGGACTTTCTCCAATACATACTTGACAGCTCCGATTCGAAAGTGCTCTTTATTGCCGAGGAATATCTGGACAGGATGCCTCCCATAATCAATAGCCTGCCTCTCCTCGAGCATGTGGTAGTATGGACGAGGAGCGGGGGCGATAAGTTCGAGAAGCGCGGTTTTGATTTCAAGAGCATGACTTCTTACTCGAGATTCATTAATTCCCGGAAGAGCACTGACCCCGGCGTGGAGGTCACGTTCATGGATTATGCCCGTCTAATGTACACGTCGGGCACGACCGGCAGGTCCAAGGGTGTGGTGAGGCCCTGCGCGGCCGATTACTCGAGCGCGAGGAACTATGCGGAAATAATGGACGTCGGTCCCAGAGACGTCTGCTTTACATGTCTCCCTCTCTATCATTCGAACGCGATGGTAATGTCCGTTTATCCGGCGCTCATAAAGGGGGCGAAGGTCGTCGTCGAGGAGAAATACTCGGCGAGTCAGTTCTGGAAATGGATAAAGGATCACGGCGTGACGAAATTCAACATCGTCGGGACCATGGCCTATTTCATGTGGAACACTCCGCCCGTGCCCGAGGAGAAGGAGCATAAGGTGAAGCTCGTCCTCGGCTCCCCGGCCCCGCACGATATAATAGAGGAATTTATGGACCGGTTTAATATAAAGTTCATGGAAGGGTACGGACTTACCGAAATCGGGCAGTGCACGTGGATGAGGCCGGGCGAGCCTTTCAGGGTTGGCTCGTGCGGTAAGGAGGCGCCCGGATACGAGATAAAGATCGGAGACCCCGAAACCGACGAGGAAGTCCCGAGGGGTCATGTGGGCGAGATAATAGTCCGCCCGAGGACCCCCAACATAATGCTCCATTTTTACAACAAGATGCCCGAGAAGACAGTACAGGATTTCAGAAATTTCTGGTTCCATACTGGGGATGCGGGCATGATGGACAAGGACGGATATATATACTTCGTCGACAGGGTCAAGGACTATATAAGGAGGAGGGGTGAGAACATAAGCTCGTTCGAGGTCGAGAAAATAGTGGGTTCCCATCCCGACGTGCATGAGTGCGGCGTCATCGGCATTAAGGCGGAGGGCGGAAGGTACGCCGAAGATGAGGTCATGATCGTAGTTGTGCTCAAGAAGGGGAGGAATATTGGTCCGCACCATCTCATGGAATACCTCGAGCCCAGAATGCCCCACTTCATGCTCCCGAGGTTCGTGAGGTTTGAAGCTGCTCTGCCCAAAACGGGTACGGAGAGGGTTCAGAAGAACAAGCTCCGGGAGATCGGCATTACAAAGGATACGTGGGACAGGGAAAAAGCTGGGTACAAGGTCAAGAGGTAATATCAGCATTGTTCAGCAGCGGTTTGCAATCCCTGAATAATAATCCCCGGAATGACCTGCAGCGGTTATCGCCGCGTATTTCCCACCTATTATTGTTCTTAATTGTTCTCAAAATCGGTTGATGCTAGAATTTATACACGGACTTCATGTATCTATTCCGATTAATTCATATTTAAAAGTAGAGTTATTATGTCCAGGATTGTTAAAGTCTCGTTGCCTTTTTTGGCCGGCGTGCTCTTTGCCGTGATTCTTATGGGTTCTTTTAATACGTTCAGGACAGCGAATGCCAAGCCCGGGTATCAGCCGAACTTGGAGCATGCGCTCGGCGATCTCCATGCCGCCCGCATCAGCCTGGAAGTTGCCCCCTGATAAGGGCGGTCACAGGGTCAGGGCTTTGGAGCTTGTTAACCAGGCTATAGTACAAGTCAGGCTCGGCATATATTTCGCCGAGTAAACATACCGTTTCAGCTGAAATCAAGCGAGTATCGTTCAAACGGCGGAGTTTTGTCCGCATTAATTCCCTTTTACCTCGAATGCCGGACCCCCCCTAACCTTGTATCGCCCATCAAGTGGTCGAACGTCACGTTTCTCTTAACCGACCACCTCGTTCTCACCAAATCCCCTGCTTTCAGCGACAACGTCCTCTTCATTTTTCTCGAAGAGCCTGGGTCCTGACGCTCTTGTTTGCCGGTACGGCGGGGTTCCCTAAATAACGTAAATTGATTGAAAGTCGCCGATGATTCAGTAGATTATATGGCGCGTATTTCTGTATATATAAGCTTGGAGAGGGAGCTTGTCAGGGAACAATACACTTAAGGGAATCATCACAAAATCGAATAAAGCCATCCTCATCGGCATAGGAGGCGGGGGAGACGTCGTGGGTACGATACCGACTGCCGACCTTCTGGGGATGTTCGGCATTGAGTGCGTCTTCGGAGGCCTCTCCTGGGAGAGGTCTGTGATAGACCCGATGCCGGGTCCAAGGTCGTTCGAGGAGGTCAGAAACGCCCGCAAGCTGAACGAAGTCGTCTGGTTTGCCAATAAAGACACAGTTACGAGTATGGGTGTAAGGTTCGCGGAATCCGGGGTGGCGGAAGTTCTGGGGAAAGAAACCCTTTTGGTTGACATCCACCCGGGCCCCGCGGCTGTAGCAGAAGGGATTCTGGATGCTGCGAGTCAGCTTGGAGCGGATTTGATTGTAGGTATCGACGTCGGCGGCGATCTGCTCGCGCTCGGCAGTGAGCCCGGGCTTATGAGCCCGCTCGCTGACTCCATAATGACCGCCGCGTTCGCGATCATCGAAAAGAGGATTCCGACCGTTATGGGTCTATTCGGGTTTGGGAGTGACGGCGAGCTTACTCAGGAAGAGCTTGAGAGATCGATGAGCATGCTGGCGAGGGAAGGGGCGCTCCTCGGCGGCTGGGGAATAACTAAAGAAGCTCTCGGACTTTTGGAAAGGTTGATCGCGGTAGTTCCTACTGAGGCGAGCCGGATGCCTACCCTCTACGCCAAGGGGGAATTTACAGACACCGCTATAAGGAGCGGCAGGAGACATGTGAGCCTCTCTATGTCCTCAACGGTCACGTATTACTTCACTCCCGGCACACTCTATGAAAAACTTTCGCGCCTTTCGCGCTCGGTATCCGGGGCAAAGAGCCTGGAAGAGGCGAATGAATTCCTTCACTCGCTCGGCATATATACCGAGTACGACATCGAGCTCGACAAGTTCAATAAGGAAAAAGGGATTGTCTGAGCCGAACTCTTCGATTTTTCTACCTTTTTATGGTTTGGCAGGTTATTTATCGGTATCGGGCAATTGTTGCGTGAGATTGAGTGGACCTCATGATTGTGTATGTACGGTTTATTCGCTTGACACCCTCCCTGATTTCATGTTAAATACTTTCGTTTTTCTAATTTTCTACCCTTAAGGAATCAAGTCCATAAATGAGTCTCGAAGGAGCGAGTCACTACCCTGTAGAAAAGTTCTTTATAGCCTTCGCCCTTATATTGATATTTGCCAAGCTTTTCTGGGAGTTGGCAGAGCGTATAAAGCAGCCGGCGGTGCTCGGGGAGCTTGTGGCGGGGATCATTCTCGGCGGAAGCGTGCTGGCGATAGTGCCATCTCATGCGGGCGTTCTTGGATACGATACGTTCCATCTGCTCTCGGAAGTGGGAGTAGCGATACTTTTTTTCGAAATAGGGCTTGAAACCGATCTCAAAGAGATGCTCAAAGTAGGTATCGCTTCCACGATTGTTGCGGTAGTGGGAGTTACCGTGCCGTTCGTGCTCGGTTTTATAGCGATACTGTCGTTCGAGAAATACGGTCTGATGGGGAGTGTCGACCCATCGCTCATGACGCTGATAGCGATTACCGCAGGGGCGACGCTTACGGCGACCAGCGTCGGTATAACGGCGAGGGTGCTGTCCGATATGAATCGGCTTAATACAGGAGAGGCGAAAATAATTCTCGGCGCCGCAGTGATCGACGATGTTCTCGGCCTTATCATATTGGGCGTAGTCAGCGGACTCATCGAATCGACGAAAAACGGGGGCGCGGGAATATCCGGTTTCGCGGTTCTGATAATTTTCCTCAAAGCGATCGGATTCCTGTTGGCGTCGATTCTTATCGGGAATCTTATTTCGAGTAAGCTATTCGATTTTATCAATAAACTTCGGGTAAGAGGAGTGCTTTTGCTGGGTGCGATCTCTTTCACGCTGATATTTGCGTTCCTCGCGAGTGCCGTCGGGCTCGCTCCCATTGTGGGGGCCTTCGCAGCCGGCCTCGTCCTTGCCAATACCAATCAGTTCAAGCTTATTGAGGAGCGTGTAAAGCCGGTCGCCGACGTTTTTACGCCAATTTTTTCTATATTCTATAATGGTGGGGGCGGCTGTGGATATAGGAGTGTTTAATCCTTTCGTAAAATCGAACCTGTCGATACTATTGATTGCGGGGGCACTTTTCATTGTCGCTGTAGTGGGTAAATTTGTTAGCGGATGGGTGGTATTTCAAAAAGGCATTAATAAAGTAGCAATCGGGTTCGGTATGATCCCGAGGGGGGAAGTAGGGCTAATATTCGCGCAAGTGGTCTCAGCTACGGCGTGTTCAATTCGCAATTCTTTTCTGCTATTATCGTTATGGTAATGTTGACTACGTTCGTCGCTCCGCCTCTCCTCAAAATCGCTTTTGCGAGCGATGTGAAGGCCGCATAGCCGGCCACGCGCACATGGTAAAGGAGATATGAAGATTATGAATCAAAAGAAATTTCTCACGATGGTCTCTTTGCTATTTCTGCTGTCAACTGCCACTCGGGCCTTCGCGGCTGAGGACCTGCTGAGTATTAACAAGACCGTAATTATAGAGATAATAATATTTATCGCGGCCATATTCATATTGAACAAGCTCGTTTTCAAGCCATTTATCGAGCTCATAGACAGACGCGAGAAGCTCACGAAAGGCGCCTTAAACGAAGCCAAAGAGGTCGAAGAGAAGGTTAAGGACATAATTCGCGAATACGAAACGAAGATCAATGAAGCGCGTGTCGTTGCCCTGGAAGAGCGTAGTAAAATAGTCAAGGAAGCGGAGACCGCCGCAAACGGGATTATTTCCCAAGCGAGAGAAGAGACGGCCGGACTAGTTGAAGAAGCGAAGCATAAGCTTGAGACCGAGACGCAGGCGATAAAAGAGAAGCTCAAGGGCGATGTGCAGATTCTGGCAAAAGAAATTGCGTCCAAGATCTTGGGCAGGGAGGCCGGTATTTGACTGGATATGAAATAATAAATCTTCTACTTTCCGGAGCTTCCGAACACGGGGCGTTTGACTGGCGGTTCGTAATGGAGCACGCGGTTAACCTTATCATTCTGTTAGGCGTGCTCGTTTATTTCCTTAAAACGCCGGTTAAGAATTTCCTTGTTGAAAGACGCGGCACGATAAGGCATGAAATCGATGTAGCGCAGAAAGCGATAGGCGAAGCGAAATCGAAGTATGAGGAATATGCGAAGAAGCTCCAGGCAATCGAAACCGAGATTAATTCCCTGAAAAACAGCCTGCACATGCAGGGGGAAGCCGAGAGGAACGAGATTTTAAAACAGGCCGAAATGGTTTCTCAAAATGTCAGGAAGGAAGCGAAGGAGATCATAGCGCTACAGACCGAAAGGGCCAGGCGCGAGATTCAAACGGAAGTTGTGAACCTAGCCCTCGGCAACGCCGAAGATGTAATCAGGCGCAACTTGGGCGATTCGGATAAGGAAAGATTCGTTCGGGAATTCACTAAAAATATAGAGGAACAAAAATGGCATCAATCGCAGCACTGAGTGACATCACGGAGGCCCTCGTCGAGAGCGCGAGGGAAGAGGGAAAGCTTGACCGTGTGACCTCCGACGTCGAGGATTTTTTTAAATTACTGTCCGATGCGGAAGAGGTAAGGAATATTCTCTGGAGCTCAACTTTCGATTTACAGGAGAGAAAGGGCATAGTGGAGGATATTGGGGCGAAGAGGAGTTACGATAAGCTGACCGTTAACTTTCTCATCGTCGTGCTCGAGCTCGACAAGTTTAAATCGCTCGTAAAATCCGAACAGACTGTCATAGAGAAGTTAAGGAAAGCCTCTGGCAAACTGAGAGCGGAAGTGATTATGGCGATCGAGCCCTCCGAATCCGATCTTGCGAGGATTAAAAGCGCTTTGACTACGGCGATAGGACGGGATGTTGAGGTAACCTCAAAGGTCGATCCCGGAATTATCGGAGGAATAATCACAAAGGTTGAAGATAAAGTGTTCGATGGTAGTATAAAGACCCAGCTTGAGAGAGTCAGAAACGTTCTCACGCGGTCCTGAAACCCCCTAATACAACAAGGAGCAAAGAGATATGCAGGAATTGAAAATCGAGGAAATTGGCGAAATTCTAAGAAACCGGATAAAAGGTTACGAGACCAAGATTGAGACCTCGGAAGTGGGTACCGTCGTATCCGTAGGGGACGGTATCGCCCGCGCGTACGGGCTCGACCAGGCTATGGCAGGAGAGCTCGTTGAGTTTGCGAGTGGAGTCATGGGGCTTGTCCTTAACCTCGAAGAAGATAACGTGGGTATAGCTCTTTTCGGTGAGGTTAATCAGGTCCAGGAAGGGGATCTCGTTAAGAGGACCGGCAGAATAGCGGAAGTCCCCGTGGGCGACGATATGAAGGGCAGGGTGGTAAACTCCCTCGGTCAGCCCATAGACGGCAAGGGGGAGATCAAGACGTCTGCCACGAAGCCCATTGAAATCAAGGCTCCGGGCGTTGTCTACAGACAGTCGGTTCACGAGCCCCTCCAGACGGGGATAAAATCGATCGATGCGATGATACCGATCGGCAGGGGGCAGAGGGAGCTCATTCTCGGTGACCGCCAGATAGGGAAGACCGCGATAGCAGTGGATACGATAATAAAC
>JBIOKC010000083.1:0-8066 GCA_044451425.1 Thermodesulfobacteriota bacterium | reverse complement strand
GTGCTCCCCAAACCTCACACCTGGCACGACATACGCGCCGGTCACGTTATTTTCAAACGATGTCGACGATGCCATCGGAGTTCAACCCGAAATGAAGTGGAGAAAGGAAGATTAAAGTGAGGTGTTACCCTGATGTCTGCAGAGAGGTTTTCGGCGAAGAGCCAATTAGCCTTCCGTTAATTTGCGCAATTAACGAAACTCCGATAAATTTCTAATATTATGAAGCAGATGCTGAAAGGGCTATACGTGATAACGGATAAGAAGCTCGTGCCGTGGGATAAGTTCGTGGCAAATGTGGAAAAGGCCGTCAAAGGGGGAGCGAACGTAGTTCAGCTAAGGGAAAAAGACACCCCGAGGGGCGATATTGTCAGTCTTGGAAAAGACCTGTTGAATATGACCAAAAAATACGGCGTCCCGTTAATAGTCAATGATTCCATGGAGTTGGCAAGTGAAATAGGCGCCGACGGAGTTCATCTGGGCGAGGACGACCCTCCGGTTGCCTATGCCAGAGACGTGCTTGGCAATGATAAAATCATCGGCGTCTCATGCTACGGGAAGATAGATAGAGGACTTAACGCCGAAAGGGAGGGAGCAGACTATGTCGCATTCGGAACTCCCTACTTCACTCCCACCAAACCCGAAAGAATGCCCACTTCATTCGATATACTGAGAGAGGCTATCTCGAGAATTAAAAGAATCCCCATTTTTGCAATAGGCGGCATAACACCTGAAAACGCCGACTCCGTCCTCGAAACCGGTGTCGATGGCATCGCTGTCATCACCGCCGTATTCGGCTCAGATGACCCGGAAAGAGCCGCGAAGAAGTTGGCAGAGATAGCACAGAAACACTTGAATGCGAGGAATTAACTTGGCAGGGCTTATTACACCACAATATTAACCAATTTTTTCGGGACTATGATCACTTTCTTAAGCTCCTTTCCAGCGATATAGCTCTTTACCTTCTCATCGGCAAATGCGGCTTCCTTCATCTCTTCCTCTCCAATATCCGCATCCATCGTGAGCTGCCCCCGAACCTTTCCGTTCACCTGCACGACCACGGTTATCGCGGCGCCTGCTACGAGCTCCTTATTCCACTCCGGCCAGGGCTTATCTACGAGCGACTCTCCATAACCGAGCTCGCTCCACAACTCCTCAGACACATGCGGAGCTATCGGATAAAGGAGTCTCACCATGGCTTCGACCGCCTCTCTCACTACCCTCATATCCTCGCCGTTTGCTGGTTCGAAACGGGATGTATCGTTAAGGAGCTCCATCACCGCGGCGATTGCGGTATTGAACTGAAATTTTTCGAGGTCCCCCGTCACTTTCTTTATCGTTTTATGTACTGAGGTAAGGAGATCTTTTCCAGCTCCGGATATTTTTTTCAGATCGGGTCTCGCACCTTTAAGTGGTTCGATCTTCGGGAACCTGTCCGAGATAAGCCGCCAGAGTCTGTTTAAAAATCTGAACGCGCCTTCTATTCCCTCATCGCTCCAATCGAGATCTTTCTGCACCGGAGCAGCGAAAAGCATGAAGAGCCTCACCGTGTCGGCACCGTATTTTTTTATCATGTCGTCGGGGTCGACGATATTGCCTACGGATTTGGACATCTTGGCGCCGTCCTTTATGACCATCCCCTGAGTGAGAAGGTTCGTAAAGGGCTCGTCGAGGCCGCACATTCCAAGGTCCCTCAACGCCTTCGTGTAGAACCTGGCGTATAAAAGGTGGAGGATCGCGTGCTCGATACCCCCTATATACCTGTCCACGGGAAGCCAGTAAGCTACTTCCTCCCTGTCGAACATTCCCTCGTTGTTATGCGGGGAGGCGTATCTGAGGAAGTACCACGAAGACTCGACGAACGTGTCCATCGTGTCCGTCTCGCGCCTTGCCTCACCGCCGCACTTCGGGCATACGGTATTTACGAAGCTCTCCGCTTTCGATAGCGGAGACCCGCCTTTCCCCGTGAATTCTATATCGAGCGGAAGCTCAACGGGGAGATCCTCGTCGGGTACGGGAACAACGCCGCACGTATCGCAATAGACAATAGGTATGGGCGCGCCCCAGTACCTCTGACGCGAAATGCCCCAATCCCTGAGTCTGTAGTTGACCCGTTTTTTCCCGATCTTCTTTTTCTCTACAAATTCAATTACCTTTACTTTTCCTTTTTCAGACGGCAGGCCTGAGAACTGACCCGAATTCACCATAACGCCCGGCTCCTCGTAGGCCTCCGTCATCTCGTCCGCTCTCAACGCCTTTCCCTCGGGCTCGATCACGGGAACTATGGGCAGGCCGTACTCCTTCGCGAACTCGAAGTCCCTCTGGTCGTGCGCCGGGACACACATAATTATCCCTGTCCCATACTCGACGAGCACGAAGTTAGCAATGCATATCGGGACGCGCTGACCGTTGAACGGGTTTGTGGCGAAAGCGCCCGTGAAGACGCCCTCTTTTTTCGCTCCTTCCCCAATCCTTTCGATGCTGCTCTGTTTCGTGACCCTTTTTATGAATTCGTGCGCTCGTTTTTCTTCGGATTTCCCTCTTAGCAGCTCAACAGCAAGGGGATGCTCGGGCGCAATGCTCATATACGTGACTCCGAACACTGTATCCGGGCGTGTCGTAAATATTGAGAGACTATTTTCACCCCCGACAGGCTCTTCGAGCGGAAAATCAATTTCGGCGCCGGTGCTCTTGCCGATCCAGTTCTTCTGCATGGCGAGGACCCTCTCCGGCCAGCCCTCTTTCAGCTTTTCCGTCCACTCCAGCAGCTCCTCCGTATATTCCGTAGTCTTGAAAAACCATCCCTCCATCACCTTCAGCTCGACTACGGAGCCGCAACGCCAGCAGAGTCCGTCCTCCACCTGCTCGTTCGCGAGCACGGTCTCACAAGAAGGGCACCAGTTCACCGTAGTCGATTTCCGGTAGGCGAGCCCTTTCCTGTACATTCTGGTGAATACCATCTGCTCCCATTTATAATATGACGGGTCGCAGGTGGTGATCTCCCTCGTCCAGTCGTAGCTGAAGCCGAGCTGCTTGAGCTGGGCCTTCATCTGCGCGATGTTTTCATAAGTCCATTTGGCGGGGTGCACGCCGCGGGCTATGGCCGCATTTTCAGCGGGGAGCCCGAACGCGTCCCACCCGATCGGATGCAGCACGTTATATCCCATCGTGCGCTTGTACCGGGCGACGACATCCCCTATCGTGTAGTTCCTGACGTGGCCCATGTGAATGCGGCCGGAAGGGTACGGGAACATCTCCAGCACGTAGTATTTCTCCTTGTCCTTCTCCGCGCGAACCTCGTACATTTTTCTCTCGTCCCAGATGTCCCGCCACTTTTTTTCTATTTCTTCCGGTTTATAACTCTCTTTCATAACTCGCGCGTTCACCCCGGTCTTATTTATTAAGTATAGAAATATTTACCATAACCGGAGCCGTAGGACAAAGAATACGGATATTTTAGAGATATGGATTTTTCGGTCTAAACAGTGTTAATTATAATAGGTATCAACCGACATGAGCAGTGAATCCGAACTGAAAGAGATAATCGAGGACTTGAAAAGACACCTCGAATTCCAGAAATCCATGGGGGTCGCGAGGGTGCCGATAGAAAAAAAGGCTAAAGAACAGACCGTCCCGAAAGCGCCCGAGAAAGAACCCGTGAAGACACAGGCGAAAGCACAGACAAGAACCGAAAAGAGAGACGATGTAATCAGAGTAGAGCAGCAGTTCGATATATTCGACGCCTTGGCCAAGAAGATGACCCTTGAGGAAATCAGAGAGGAAATAGGCGACTGCACCCGGTGCAAGCTCCACGAGGGCAGGACGAAGCTCGTATTCGGGGAAGGGAACCCGAAGGCAAGGCTCGTATTCGTTGGCGAGGGGCCTGGGAGGGACGAGGACTTGCAGGGACGCCCTTTCGTAGGGAG
Organism: Thermodesulfobacteriota bacterium; assembly: GCA_044451425.1. Classification (GTDB taxonomy): domain Bacteria; phylum Desulfobacterota_D; class UBA1144; order Nemesobacterales; family UBA2774; genus 2-12-FULL-53-21. Next base: position 4,143 of record JBIOKC010000083.1, on the reverse strand, counting down.
GGCGGGGCAGTTACTTAACAAGATCATAGAGGCGATGGGATTAAAGAGGGAGGACGTATATATCTGTAACGTTGTGAAGTGCCGCCCGCCCGAGAACAGGACACCCGAGCCTGACGAGATGGCGACCTGCGAGCAGTTTCTATTCAAACAGATAAGGGCGATCGAGCCCGGGGTAGTGGTATGTCTCGGGAGCACGGCCGCGCAGTCCATACTTAAAACGAAGCAGAGCCTCGGGAGCCTCCGCGGGAAGTTCCATCAATACGGAAAAGCGAAACTTATGGTAACTTATCATCCTGCGGCGCTTCTCAGGAATCCGAATTTCAAGAAGCCGCTCTGGGAAGACATGCAGGTAGTGATGAAGGAATTAAGAATCTCAAAACCGGGCGATTAGCTCAGTGGATAGAGCGCAGGCCTCCGAAGCCTGAGGCCGGGGGTTCGAGTCCCCCATCGCCCGCCATAGTATTATATAAGGCCGCAAAAAGCTAATATTAATATACTTAGAGTCATGTCTCACCGATTCGTAGTACACGAGCATCATTCGTCTCATTTACATTTCGACTTTCGTTTGGAAATGGGCGGAGTGCTCCGCTCTTGGGCGATACCAAAAGGTCCCTCCATGGTTCCGGGTGAAAAAAGACTCGCAATCGAAGTGGAAAATCACCCGCTCGAATATATCGATTTCGAGGGCATTATCCCTGAAGGCATGTATGGCGCGGGGGCCGTCGTAATCTGGGACGCGGGCACATACGAACTAATGGTAAATGAAAGAGACAAAATAGAAATTATTATGAGCGGAAAGAAACTGCGCGGGGAATTCGATCTCGTGCGGTTTAAAAGCAAGGGCAAGGAAAACCAGTGGCTCCTTATCAAACACAAGGACAGATACGCGTCTCTCGACTGGAAGCTGGAAGCGTGCCTGACTCAGGCGAAATTGTCCAAGCTCAAAGAACGTATCCCGCCCTGCGCTTTTAGTTAAACACCGAAGCGAAGATTGTAACCTATTGAAGTCCGGCCTTTAGCTCTCGAGCGTCGCGTCGAGCGTGATCTCGGCGTTGAGGACACGGGATACGGGGCAGCCCTTCTTCGCGTTATTTGCCGCAGTCTCGAAAGTCGCTTTATCAGCTCCGGGCACCTTGGCCTTCGTGTCCAAGTGAACGGCCGTGATCGTGAACCCCGCGTCTGTTTTTTCGAAAGAGAGCGTAGCCGTCGTCCTGATACTCTCGGCAGTCGCGCCGAGCTTGCCCAGCTCGGAGGAGAGCGCCATCGAGAAGCAGCCCGCGTGAGCGGCGGCGATCAACTCTTCGGGGTTCGTGCCCTTTCCGTCCTCGAAACGCGTGGTGAACGAATATTGCGCGTCCGAGAGCACACCGCTCTCTGTCGAAACCGTCCCCTTGCCGCTCTTGAGGTCACCATTCCATACAGCGGAACCTTTTCTTTTCATATCTCCTCCTTATGTCAGTGTATTTGATGTGGCATTCGAGCCAGACCTGTTTTTCTATTATACCAGTTGATAATTTTTAATCCCGTGCGAGATATTTTCAGGCTTCTGAAGCAACCAGTTCGAACACTTTACAACCGGAGACGAGCACGTAGGATATAGAATGAGCGCTCACTCATTTTCGTGCGAGGGGGTTGAGATGAAACGGATTATCACGACCGGCGACCAGAAATTCTCGGTATTCGAATCAGCGTATGGGCCGTTTTTTATCCTGGCGACGGTGTCGTCGTTGTTCTATATGACCTTCTGGACGGCTTTCTATACATTCATGCTCAGGCTGAATTTTGAAAACATATCCCCCACTATATGGCACGCGCACGAGATGCTGTTCGGTTATGCGATAGCGGTAATAGCCGGTTTTATGTTAACGATTGAGAAGTACAGGTTCGGGGCGGTCATAAGTAAAAAATCCGCGCTCATTTTATTAATAATTCTCTGGTTACTCGCAAGGGTGTTTATCTCGCTGAAATTAATTACAGACATTTCCTGGAAGACAGGGGCGATCCTCGACTGCTTGTTCATTCTAATTCTTACCATAAGAATATCGTATCCGATAATAAGGGGTAAGGACCGGGAGAAAGCGGGGCTTGCCCCTCACCTGGCGCTCATAACGGCGAGCAACATCGTATTTTATCTCGGCGTGCTTGGTGTGCTGCCGGACGGCCAGCGCTGGGGCGTATACTCGGCATTATTTCTTGTCGTATCCCTAATCCTGCTCATGGGACGGATGATGATACCTCTATTTATAAGGAGTGGACTCGATTTCAATTTCGAGCCAAGAAATTGGAGGGTTATAGATATACTGAGCCTTTTCTTCTTTGTTTCGTTTTTCATCATGGAGATTTTTTTTGCGAGCGGAAAACTTGAATCGATAATATCAGGACTACTCGCTCTGATTTATACGGTCAGATTGTACGGGTGGTACTCGAACAGGATATGGCAGAAACCCATGCTCTGGGTCTTGTTCATCGCTTATGCCTGGATCGTCACCGGATTCGGTCTTAAATTCCTTTCCCCGTACTTCAATATCCCGGACCTGTTGGCGATTCACAGCTTCACATACGGCGGGATCGGCATCATGACGGTCGGATTCATGTCCCGCGTGACACTGGGGCATACGGGCAGGAACGTGTTCGCGCCGCCGAAGATCGTATTCTGGCTTTTTACCGTTCTGCTCGGAGGAGCTGTCGTAAGGGTGTTCTTTCCGCTCTTAGACGTCGGCGATTACGGACTCTGGATCGCTGTTTCGCAAATCCTGTGGATTCTATCGTTTCTCGTTTTTGCGGTCGGATTCCTGCCGATGTTATGGAAACCCCGGGTAGAGATAAGGGCGTGAGTATCTAATACCCCGGAAGGCAAAGACGCAGACTCTTCTCCGCAGTCGGGCTTAAGGGTTACGGAAGCTTATCGCGCTCTAACGCCTGACGGTCCCACTTCGCGAGATTCGCAGCCGCTTCGTAGGTGCTCTGAAGGAAATCGAGAAGCATGTCATCGGGCCGCTCTGCCTTTCTCACCTCGTTGTAGGGAAGTATAAACTCCCCGAGATCGGCGCTGTAGAATGCGCTGCCCGGCTTCAAAGGAGCGTCTTTAAACCCGTCCGGCGCCGGATATGCGTAGGCGTAGAACACCGGATCAGGCACGGGGCCACCGCCAGGCCAGAACCCGCAGCTGCTTACCTCATGCGAATATGCTTCACGCGCCACTACGTCGGGAAGGTTCGGCACGCCGCCCGGATGCGGTGGGGCCATGCGCCCGGAAAACCGCGTCGCCGCCATGTCGAAGCTCCCCCAGAAGAAATGCACGGGGCTGCATTTGCCGATGAAACGCGCGCGGAACTCCTTGAATACGCGGTCGGTCTGAACTAGGATACGCCAGAAACGATTAGCATAATCGGCGTCGTAAGATGCGTGCTGCTCGTCCTTTTCGAACGCAATCGGGTCCGCGACCTCGTTCGGTAGCGTGTGGATGTGAATGTGCAGACCGAGCTCCCGGAGCTTAGCCATGACATCTCTATAAAAATCAGCGACCGAGCAAGGCCTTAGCTCGACATATCGAACCTCACCGTCACTCGTCTCGATCACAAGCTTATGGTCTATAAAATCGAAATCGATCTGGAATGTCCTCTCGCCGTAAGGTATCGGCGAAGTCGTGAGCCCGCGGCAGGTGACGTAGAGAGTCACGTGCCATGAGTGGTTGATCCACGGTGTCTGAGCGAACCTGACCTTGCCCACGATTTGAGTCCACATGTGGAGGGTCGCATACGTGTCCTTCCACTCGTCGAAAGGAAGGCTTGGCCACGCTTCGCCCCTTGGTGTACGATGTGCTGACGCCATGATAGACCTCCGTACCTTTCATGCTTATTGCAGGTACAAATATCCAGTATAGCATAAACACACGTGCTATTCGGACTAATAGACGAATAAACCTTCCCGGGCAATCCCGATTTAATGACCGAGCTCTTTGCTTAAATCCTTCACGGTAGCTTCGACTTTTATATCTCCGGCATTTTGAAATTTAAGATCGATCTCGACCTTGTCTTTATTCGTGACCGGTTCTTTTAAGTCCATTAGCATGACGTGTGTTCCGCCCGGCTTAAGAACTACGCTTTTCCCGGCGGGAACAACGAGCGCGTCGACCATATTCAT
>JBIOKC010000082.1:0-8119 GCA_044451425.1 Thermodesulfobacteriota bacterium | reverse complement strand
TTTCCTAGAACAGCGTTACTACACCGAGCGCGGTGCCGAATACGCCGAGAGGCGCGAGGTCGTCGAGCGTGTCCGTGCTCTTGTCCACCTTAAGGAGTGTGTCCTGGGCCTGCTTGTAGAGCTTGTCGTCGTTTACGAGCTGCCCGAGCGTACCCTTGCCGGAGTTTACCTTCTCGAGAATCTGGTTTAGGTTCGTCGCGGCGCCCGTAGCCTGGTTATAGAGCGTATCGTCGTTGAGGAGCTTGCCTATTGTCCCTTTCGAGTTATTAAGCTTTTCGGACATATTGCCGAGACCCGAGAGCGCGGTCTTTGCGTCCTGATACAGCGTTTCGTCGGTGAGCAGCTTTCCGATGGTGCCCTTCCCGGCCTTGAGCGACGACGTTATGTCGTTTACGTTAGTGAAGACACCCTTCGCCTCTTTGTAGAGCGCATCGTCCTTGAGGAGCTTCCCAAAGGTACCTTCCCCTTTCTCGAGCCCCGCCAGCACCAGATTGAGATTGCTCACTACGCTCGACAGCTGCTGCTTGTTTTCACCTAGAACGTCAAATGCGCTCAGCGCCGACTTTATGGAGCCGACGGCTTCGTCGACCTTTACGAGAATATCGTTTATATCCGCTGCCTCCTCGCTCGGAAGCACTGCGCCGGATTTGGCGAACGGGCTGTCCTTACCGCCGTACGACAGGTTTATGTATCTCGTGCCGAGGAGGCTTGTGAGTCTTATCGTAGCGACGGAATCGGTTTTAATGCCGCTGTCCTTCCTGACTGTCATTTCGACCTCTATTTTCCTGTCGTCGAGGCTGATCCTGCTGATCTTGCCCACTTCGAAGCCTTCCAGTTTTACGTGGTCCCCTTCGCGAAGCTCTCCGATCGACGCGAAATAGGTCTTCAATTTCAGCTTCGAGCCGAAGAACGGAATATTACCTCCCACGAAGTCGAATACCGAGAGAAGTATCAAAAGACCGACTATGAAAAAAATCCCGACTTTTACGTTCTTGTTCATATCCCGTTACCTCCGTTGTTGTTCGAACTGCGGTGTAATGAATTCCGTGACCGTTACGTTTTCGCAGCGCATGATCTCCTGAGGTGTGCCGTACTCGATGATCCTGCCGTCGCTGAGCACAGCTATCCTGTCGGCGAAGTAGAAGGCGAGGTCTATGTCGTGCGTGACGACGACTTGGGTTATCCCCACCTTTTTCTTGAGGTCGCAAATGAGGTCGCCTATAGTGCGGGTCATCATAGGGTCGAGGCCCGAGGTAGGCTCGTCGAACAGTATGAGGTCCGGGTTCATCACGAGGGCGCGCGCGGTGGCCACTCTCCGCTTCATTCCGCCCGAGAGCATGGAGGGCATAATGTTTTCCTTCTTATCGAGCCCCACTATTTCGAGCGCGCTTGATACAATATCCCTAATCTTCTTCCCATCGAAGACGCTATGCTCCCGCAGATAAAGACCGACGTTCTCTTCCACGGTTAGAGAATTGAATAGAGCGGAGCTCTGGAAGACCATCGCTATAACATGGTTCTTCCTGAAATCAGGTTCGTTTATGTCCTCCCCTCCGATTAGAATCCTGCCTGCGTCAGGCTTATCGAGCCCAATGATATGGCGAAGCAGCACGCTCTTGCCCATGCCGCTTTTGCCGAGTATCACGACGGTCTCGCCAGGCTCTACTTCGAGGTCCACGCCCCTGAGCACATGGTTATCGCCGAATGACTTCTTAAGGCCTTTAATGGACAGCCCGACTTGCCTGCATTCCAGATAATTAAGCAGGCTTCCGGTCCCGTTTCCGCCCGCTGTGGTTAAATCATTCTTTTCAGTCTTTTCCATATATTTACGCGTATTCGTTTATTCTAATCCAAATTGAGGAATATCAAAATCCTGGTTACGTAATAGTCGAAAACCAGCACGAGAACGAATGAAAGCACCACTGCTTTCGTAACCGAGGTGCCTATCTCCCTCGGTCCGCCTTTGGTCTTAAGGCCGACGTAGCAGCAGACTATGGATATAATCACGCCGAATGTCATCGCCTTGATTAGTCCGTTGACGAAGTCCTTAAACGCAACGAGATCGGACAGGTTTCTGTAATAAATACCGAACGAGAGATGGATTTCCGGGTTTATGCTGGCGACTATAGCGCCGCCGAACCAGCCTATGACGTCCATGTATATGACGAGCATGGGGAGAGCCAGCACCATCGCAATAAACCTCGGCATGACGAGGTACTTTACGGGATTTATGTCCATGGTCTTGAGCGCGTCTATTTCCTCGTACACGCTCATGGACGCGAGCTCCGCCGCCATTGCCGAACCCACCCTTCCGGCAATCAGTATGGATGCCATGACAGGCCCGAGTTCCTTTACGAGAGAAAGACCCACAATGCCGCCCACGTTCTCCTCGGCACCGAATCTGGCGAGGGCCGGGCCCGCCTGAAGGGCGAGCACGCCGCCCGTGAAAAGCGCGATGAGCGCTCCTACCGGGAGCGTCTGATAACCGATAACGACCAGCTGGTCGAGTATCTTATCCATATTTTTGAAAGCGGATTTACACCAGTAGAGGGTCTCCATCAGCAGGCTCAGGAGACCGCCGGTTACATTGAAAAAGGACATTAAACCGTTCAATTCTATTCTCCTCCGCTCCCCCTGCCGCCTTCTTCCTCCGCTCGGTTAGATGAAATTGTAACAGGAATAAAAAGAATCCGCAGGGTTTTTTCCCCGGGGGTTATCTTATAGCCAAGCAGGCCACCCAGGAGATAACATTTAGACACTTGTACCGACTCCTCGAACGACAATAAGGGGATAATCGGCCTCAAATCGAACTTCATGCCGTCCTTCGTGCGCTCGGTCCTGATGGTGTTCCAGAGTATGGACGACATCTGGTTGCCCTCAGCATCCATCCTCCACTCGACGAGAGACCAGAACGGCGACCAGTTCCGATTCTCGGAAAGGAAAGTCTCTAAAAGGGACAGCATATGAAAAGAGGACTCGCCCTCGGGGGTAGTAGTGTAGCTGAAGAGCGGCCACAGGTGAACTGATTTGCTCCGCTTGCCCATTTCGTCAGTCGGTGTGTCGACCACCTCCTTATAAATGAAAAGACCGAACGTATTTCTGGTCCTGACGTAATCCTTGAATATGTACTTCTTATGTCCGAAGAGCGGCCAGAGCATGTAGCCGGTCTCGTAATCCTTTTCTTTCCTCATCGAGTATAGCGGGAAAATCCTGTTCGTATGTACCGACCCTCTAGAGAACGTGACCAGCGGCCAGGGGACGTCCCACCTTCTGAAGTCCTTGTTGGAATCGTCGATAGTCGTTATGAAAGGCCAGAGATAGGTCCTCTGCTTTCTCCCGGGCGAATCGGTTCCGTAATAAAACGGTAGCACGGCCGTCGAGCTTTGCTTCTCTCCGTAGAAATCCCTCCGCTTGTGCGTGTAAAACGGCCAGAGAGCGAACTCGTCCTCGTAATCGTCCTCCTTCCCCCTGTATCCGTAGAGCGGCCAGAATCTCCCTCCTCCGACTCCTCCTCCCGAATACGCTCCGAAAAATGGCCACAGGACGCTCGTATTCGTCGCGCCTGCCTTCCTGGTCTGGAGAAAAAGCGGGAAGAGCGTGAAGTTGATCTCGTCCTTTCCAAACTTGTTCCGTATCCTCCCGTAAACGGGAAAGAGCGCGAAGTAGCTATTCTGTGGGTTCTCGTCCTTACTGCCAAATACGAAAGGGAAGAGCATGTAGTTGTATGCCCTGAACCCGCTCGGCCTGATATCCGATTTGTAATAGAAAAGATATTCGAAGAACTGGAACTTTGTGCTGCCTTCGAAAGAGCGGTGAGTGAAGAGCGGGTAGAGGAAATCGAACCCGGTCCAGTCCTTGGAGTAATCGCGGTATTTGTAAAAGACGGGGCGGAAACCGTACTCCTTGGTATCAGGCGTTTTCTTGTATGAGAAAAAAGGGCCGAGCGCGTCTATCGATTCGGAGCCGGTCCCGGCGTTCTTGTCTATGAATAAGAGTGGACCCAGGTTAAGCACTTCCTCTGCCGATGCGGCAAGCGGTGTGAGAAGGCAGAAAACCAGAGTGATTATACTTACTAAGTTTCTAGTGATCGGGAATGACATTCAATTAAATTTAACTTATATAACCTCAATATCTACGAAATATTTATTTGCATTTTAAATACAACAATCATATGTACCTGCGCGGGACCCTCTTGCCCGTAATAGATAAAATCTCGTACGAAATGGTATCGGCCCAGCTTGCGACGTCGTCAACGGATACCCTGTCATCCCCGAACAGTATGACCTCGTCCCCAACCGAGACGCCCTCTACGTCGGTAACGTCAGCCGTTATCAGGTCCATGCACACCGTCCCGACCAAAGGCGCAAGCCCTCCCCTTACCGAGACCTTCGCCCTGTTTGAGAGTCTCCTCATGTAACCGTCAGCGTATCCGACGGGAAGCGTCGCTATGACGGACGGACGCCCCGTGACGAATGTCCCGCCGTAGCTCACGGGGGTGCCTGCCTGGACCTTGCGCAGCTGAATTATCCTCGTCTTGAGCCTCATCACGGGCCTGAGGTCTAGCCCGCTCATTCCGTCCGAGCCGTAGAGCATTATGCCCGGCCGGACGAGATCCAGGTACGACTCCGGATAGCGCTGTATAGCCGCGCTGTTGGCCGAATGGAGGCATCCGGGTCTGAACCCTTTGCTCCTTATCAGGCTCACTATCCTGGAAAACCGATCGAGCTGAGCGCGCGTGTCCTCTGGGGATTCTGAGAACGCCGAAGCCAGGTGTGTGAGCGCCCCCTCCATGACGATGTTTTTATACCCCGCGAGCCCGCATAAAAAGTCTTCCGCCTCTCCGGGGCCTATGCCTAGCCTGGTCATGCCCGTGTCTATCTTTAAATGATAGGGGGACCTCTTGCCAGCCTTTCCGGATTCAGCGTTCAGAGACTCGGCCGCGTCGAGTGAGTAGAGACACGGAGTCAGCGAAAATTCGACGACCACGGCGGCTTCTTCGGGCCTGATGCCGCCTAAAAGGAGTATCGGGACTTCTATCCCGTAGTCTCGAAGCTCCATGCCTTCCTCGACTGACGCAACCCCGAGCATGTCAGTGCCCGCTTCCTCGAGCGCCTTGCTCACCTCCACGGCGCCGTGCCCGTACGCGTCCGCCTTAACGATGGAAAGCACGCCTACGCCCTGCTTGAGGAGCCCTTTTACGACGTTGAAATTATGTACTAACGAGTCGAGGTTGATCTCAGCCCAGGTAGGTCTCATGAGTACAAGTAAGTATGCCAATATTGAGTGAGGGGTCAATAAAATCGGGAAACATAACAGCTCGTTTCAGAATATATGAGTATATGCAAATTATGTACTGGATTTAGGAAAGATAAATTTAGCAGAGTTAAACGATAACGGAGGGTTCGAAGTAACCTTAGGCGAGAAAAACATTTAGGCGCTTAATCAGGATTATTACAGCGTAGAGTCACACTAATTATGTGCGCAAAAAAAAGAGAAAACACAGGGCAGGGCGTGTATACCCTCCCCTGTGTTTTCTACTTTACGCTTTCGAATCCCCGCGCACGTAGGGAAGCTTATGAAATATAAACTATATTAAATATATACATTCCACAAGGGGATTTTTACCGGGCGGAACCATTTCCCCCTTAGCAAGACGTGAATTCTATAAGTCGCGTATGGCATTCTGACATTTCTCAACAACCTCAACCGGAATTTCATCCATGCCGTGTTTCTCTTTGGCATGTTTCGCCGCCTGATTCATTATTTCCTCTGCCGTATCTCCCTTTGCTTCAAAATCACAGTCCACTCCTACGTCTCTGCAGCGAAGTACTTTTGTCATGATTTGTTTCTCCTTTATAAAGTGTGTTTTTCCGCCCCCGGAGGAGATTATATGATAAACGATGAGTAAATACCAATCCTTTTGGAATATTAAAAGATTAGGCGCCTGATTGATTTACCGAAGTGTTGCGATCTCTCAACCTTCAATCCGAACAACTACATTAATTAACTCTATAACTAGTAAATCCGGCGGTTTTTGTTCGGTCACCGGGCGGTGCGGCATAATATCCGCCATACAGCATTCGTCTCCATTATCCGCTTATACATCCGCCCTCCCCTGTCCGACGTATTGATTTCGGACATTCAGTAGCAACCGTTCACTCCGGATTACCCTCTAATCATTGAATAACAATTTCCGGCACTCCTTTTGCGATATCAACTCGAAGGTGAAGTTTTATTTTGATAAGGCAGGTCAAAATGAATGCAGCTCATATTCATCTTATACTGAACCACATAACCCTGATCGGCGTAGGGTTCGTGGCACTCTTGATGATAATAGCTCTCATAAGAAAATCCGGGGAACTAATCACTGTATCCCTTGCAATCGCCGTGATAGTCGCCCTCTCCGCAATTCCCGTTTATCTGACCGGGGAGCCCGCAGAGGAGACCGTCGAGCATATGCATGGCGTATCAGCAAATTATCGACAAACACGAAGAAGCTGCCGAGATAGCATTCATATTCCTCGAGATCGTGGGGGGGGATAGCGCTAATAACTCTCATCGGCGGGAGGTACAATAAAAAATTCGGACGCGCGCTGACAGTCGTTACGCTCCTAGGCCTCAGTACGGGAGGGGGACTCGTCGCATATACAGCCAACATCGGGGGAAAGATACACCGTCCCGAGGCAAGGGGGGATAAAACGGCTATGACATTGCCGTCAGGAAATGCTGACGGGGACAAGGACGAATAAATAAGTCAAATAAATAAGGAAGGACCGGATGAATGATGGTAAAGCAGACAATCTAGTATCATATCTCGGCTTTTCGGTGGTCGCGGCGCTGATGGTCGTATGGATACTCACGGCGTGGAGCGGGTTTCTTCTAGGAGTCGTCCCGGACGCGCCCGGGGATAGTCACCGTGCTTTATTGCTCGGCCTGCAGGAAACCTCGATCGGGCACGCCTGGCAGAAGGGCCCGAGGAATGCGCCCACGGTGCTCAATTCGGTCTTCAACATAGCCCAGTTCTGGGACGGGAGGGCTAAGGACCTGGAGGAGCAAGCCAAGGGACCTATGCAGGCCACAGTAGAGATGAGCAATACGCCAGAGAGGGTAGTCGCGACTATCAACAGCATGCCGGGCTACGTAGACCATTTTAAGAAGGCCTATCCGGGGGAAAGCAATCCTGTAACTTTCGATAACACCGTCAAGGCGATAGAGGCTTTCGAATCCACACTGCTAACGCCGGACTCACCCTTCGACAGGTACATCAAGGGCGACGCATCGGCGCTTACCGAGAACCAAAAGGCGGGGCTTGCGCTCTTCATGAGCAAGGGGTGCTCAGGATGTCACAACGGTATCAACGTCGGGGGCGGGGGCTACTTCCCGTTCGGGTTGGTAGAAAAACCCGCTGATGAAGTAAGGCCGCCCGGAGACAAGGGACGATACGCCGTTACCAAGACGAAGAGCGACGAATATGTGTTCAAGGTGCCCACTCTCCGCAATATAACTCTCACGGAGCCCTACTTCCACTCGGGAAAGGTATGGGATCTGAGAGAGGCCGTTACGATAATGGGCGAAGTTCAACTCGGAACGAAGCTCACCGGGGACGAAATAGATAAAATAACGGATTTCCTCGGGTCGCTTACAGGCACGCAGCCCGAAGTTGTATTCCCCGTTCTGCCGCCGAACGGGCCCGATACGCCGCGTCCCGTACTCGACATACCGAAGACGGCGGGCAAGAATCATTGACGCGCGACCGTACCCCAAATTATCTGGAGAAACGCGAGCACTGCCGTCACATCGACCTTAACCTAAGCGCGTCAGGCGTCCGGCATCTTTTCTTATATCCCGGTTTTTCTATATAATTGTCTTTGACCGACGGAGTGGAGGCTTGCGCTATGCGCAAGCCTCTTAACCTCACATTCCCTTACCCGCACGGAGGCGAAACATGCACGAACTTTTCAATTCACCGGCTTTTAAGGAAGCGACTCTTCAGTTCGAGAGGGCGAGTAAGCTTCTCGGTGAGGACGACGGGCTCGAGGAGCGGTTCAGGCTCCCACAGCGCACACTTGTGGTGAGCTGTCCCGTGATGATGGACGACGGAACGATAAAGGTATTCGGG
>JBIOKC010000081.1:0-8145 GCA_044451425.1 Thermodesulfobacteriota bacterium | reverse complement strand
TCCTTGGGCGTGACGTAGCAAAGCATCGCCGTCCCGTACCATCCTATCATCGCCGCGCCTATAGCGGAGGTAATGTGGTCATACCCCGGCGCGATGTCCGTCGTAAGAGGTCCGAGTGTATAGAAGGGGGCCTCCCTGCAATACTCGAGCTGCTTGTCCACGTTTTCCTTAATCATGTGCATGGGTATATGACCGGGACCCTCTATCATTACCTGCACGTCGTGTTTCCATGCGACGTCCGTGAGCTCGCCTATAGTCTTTAACTCCGCGAACTGAGCTTCGTCGTTCGCGTCCGCGATCGAGCCCGGCCTGAGCCCGTCCCCGAGGGAGAAAGCGATGTCGTATGCCTTCATTATCTCGCATATTTCGTCGAAATTCGTGTAGAGAAAGCTCTCTTTATGGTGTGCGAGGCACCACTTGGCCATAATGGAGCCGCCTCTCGAAACTATGCCGGTTACCCTTTTAGCAGTGAGGTGTATGAACCCGAGGAGCACCCCCGCGTGAATCGTAAAATAATCTACACCCTGCTCGGCCTGCTCGATCAACGTGTCCCTGAATATCTCCCAAGTAAGCTCCTCGGCTAGGCCCTCGACCTTCTCGAGCGCCTGGTAGATAGGAACAGTACCTACGGGCACAGGAGAGTTTCTTATTATCCACTCTCTCGTTTCATGAATATTCTTTCCCGTTGATAAATCCATTATAGTATCGGCGCCCCATCTGCATGCCCAAACGGCCTTCTCGACCTCTTCCTCAATACTCGAGGTTACGGCCGAATTGCCTATATTGGCGTTTATCTTTACGAGAAAGTTCCTCCCAATTATCATCGGCTCACTTTCGGGGTGGTTAATGTTGCTCGGTATAATCGCCCTTCCGAGAGCGACTTCTTTCCTTACGAAATCGGGCGTAATGTGTGTCGCGGGAATTTCCGCTCCGAAGCTCTCGCCCCTGTGGTATGTCGCAAGCTCGCCGAGCCTATCCCTAAGCTCATCTATCCTCTGGTTTTCCCTTATCGCTATATATTCCATTTCGGGTGTGATTATGCCGTTTCGGGCGTAATTCATCTGTGTTACGTTTGCGCCAGCCATCGCCCTGAGAGGTTTTCTCGTGTTGTTGAATTTTATGTTGACTAATTTTGCTACGCTCGCGGCTCCTCTCGCGAATTTAGAGCTCAAATCCGGAAGATCTTCGACATCGCCGCGTGCCCGAATCCATTTCTCGCGTAACGGGAACAGCCCGATATGGACATCTATAGCCGCACTCGGATCCGTGTAAGGGCCGCTCGTATCGTAAACAGTTACAGCTATATTCCCGGCGGGGGAACCGTTACCTCCGCCGAACGTCGGGGAAGAGTCCTCAAGCTCAATCTCCCTCATCGCCACTTCTATATCGTGAAGCTTCCCTTTAACGTAAATCTTTCTCGATTTCGGAAACGGGTCGCGCGATATCACGGCCTGACCCGGGATTCTTTCCCGCTTTGTGGATATCCCCATAAGATATAAGCTCCCTTAAAACAAATTAAATACCGGGCTCTAAAATTTTTCTAAATTTTTGTAAAAAAGTAACGGCAGGAAAGCGCAATGACAGCCGTGATTTGTGAACGCCCGGGCGTCCTGTAAACTAATCGGCATGCCGGATTTAATATTGGGTATAGAAACATCGTGCGACGAAACAGCAGCCGCTGTGATAGAAGACAGCAGGAAAGCCTTATCGAACGTCGTTGCCTCTCAGGTGGATATCCATAAGGAATACGGCGGCGTTGTGCCGGAGATCGCATCGAGAAAACACGTTGAGCTCATACTTGCCGTAATAAAGAAGGCGTTGACGGCCGCGGGCAAGGACGCGGACGAGCTTGAGGGAATAGCCGTTACGAACGGCCCCGGGCTTCTGGGCTCCCTTATGGTGGGTCTTTCGACCGCAAAGGCATTCGCATACGGTCTCGGCATTCCGCTCATCGGCGTTAACCACCTGGAAGCTCATCTGTCCGCGGTGCATCTAGAACACGACGTGGAGTTCCCGTTCGTGGGCCTCGTCGTATCGGGAGGACATACGAGCCTCTATCTAGTGAACGGCTACGCAGAATTCAAACTGCTCGGAAAAACGAGAGACGACGCGGCCGGTGAGGCCTTTGACAAAGCAGCCAAACTCCTCGGGCTCAGTTACCCCGGAGGAGTGGAGATAGACAGGCTCGCGAAAGAGGGAGACCCCAAGGCGATTCCCTTTCCGAGACCGTTCAAAAGCTCTCGGTCCTTAGATTTCAGCTTCAGCGGACTCAAGACATCTCTCGTATATTATATGAAGAAGCGCCCCAACCCCGACGACGGGCAGCTGAAAGACATATGCGCGGGCTACCAGGAAGCCATAGTCGAGACTCTCACGGACAAAACACTACTCGCAGCGAAGGAATACGACGTTAAATCCGCCGTTATTTCAGGCGGTGTGGCCTGCAACTCCAGGTTGAGGACTCTAGCCCGGGAAAAATTCGACGAAGAAGGAATAACGCTCCATATACCTTCGCCTGTATACTGCACAGATAACGCGGCGATGATAGGGGCTCTCGGCGCAATGAGGCTAAGGCTCGGGGAAACCTCGGAGCTGAATCTAAATCCCTATTCAACTTCCCGGCCTAAATACATAAGAGGGAAGGAAACAGTAAAGAATACGTGAGCGTCGGTAAATCAGCTCTCATAGTCGACGACAGCCCTGTCCGAGCGGATCTCGCCCACGAAATTGACGATTTTAAGATGCTCGGGGTGTTTCTGATACGCTTCGAGCCCATTTCCGGACCTGAATTCCGAATACAGCACAACGTCGAACGCCGCGGGAGAGCTATTAAAATTAATCCCGACTTCGAGTGTGACTATCTCTTCTATCACGCCACGCAGCGCCTCAAGAGATTCCTTCAGCTTTCTCGCGTTTTGCTCTTTAGAAGCGCCGGCCGCGGTGTCCTTAAGCCTCCACATTACTATGTGTTTAATCATGAATATCTCCTCTGAATCCAGCTATTCAATCCGCACGAAAATCAGGTAACCAACATTGTCGGCTTTGATTTTTTGCAGGGAGCTACTAGAATTATAGTACTGAAGGCGACTTTTCTTTACAAAGGGGAAGAAGGAAGACCACTTAAATCCCGATTTATTGCGAACACCCGTTAAACTATATTACGTACGAGCGTAACAGTACGCTCAGAGGGGAAAAATACGTTGGCTGTGACTGAAACCGAGGAATCGAAGAAGGGTAAAAGAACCCAGGATATAAGGATAGTCGGGTGGCTCTACGGCTTTACCAGACCATACCGTACTCTCATGGCCGCTGCCCTCGTATTTATGATCCTGAGCGCGCTCCTTGAGCTCTCGGTTCCGTATATAACGAAGATCGCGGTAGATAGATATATCTATCCTTCCTGGGGCATCGCCGTCTTCAAAAACAACGAGACGGACAAGAAATTCGAAAAAGCCGTCACCGGGAAGTACGCTTCATCACTAATACCACTCGGCGGAAGTTCTTACCTTATCGACCTGTCCGGGCTGGATAATGCAGACAGAAACAATCTCGAAAAGCTGGGGATGGTACCTAAAGATAGATACCTCGTAATTAAGCCGGACGATATTAATAAGGCAAAGCTCGCGCGCGTGAACGAAATTATGAATAGGAATAAGGGGCTTTTTAAAAAAACGGGCGGCATCTTCTATATAAGCTATAGGTCTCTAAAAGAGCTCGACAGGGACAACCTGCTCGTCATAAGAAGCGACGAAATAAAGGATTTAATCATAGTTGCGGCACTGCTGTTCGCATGTCTTACGGGTATCTTCGTATTCAGCTCGGTCTTCACTTATCTGCTAAATTATTCGGGCCATAAGATAATGCATAGAATGAGGACGGACATATTCTCTCATATACTGAGTCTCCCTCAAACCTTTTTCGATAAGAACCCCGTAGGCAGGCTCACGACCAGGGTAACGAATGACGTGAACGCAATAAATGAGATGTACACGTCTGTAGCAGTCCAGTTCTTTAAAGACGTTCTCGTCGTCATAGGCGTATTTGTCGTCATGTTCTATCTGAACAGGGAGCTTACGCTCTTCGTCGCGCTCTTTACGGTGCTCATGATATTTTTCGCGGGCCTTTTCAGGATGAAGCTTAAGACCGTTTACAGGGATGTGAGAAGGTCTATCGCTAAGTTAAACGCATTCGTCCAGGAAAGCGTGAGAGGAATCGTATTGATAAAGCTCTACAACAGGGAGATGGAAAATTTCGAAAAGTTCAGGGAGACCAACGAGGAAAATTTCAAGGCGAACATGGACCAGTTGTGGGTATATGCAACCTTCAGACCGTTTATCGAATTCATGAGCGTCTTCACGGTAGCTTTCATACTATGGTACGGAGGACTCAGTGTGCTGAAGCTGGAGCTCACATTGGGAGCTCTTATCGCGTATCTCTACTACGTTAGAATGCTGTTCCGTCCGATAATGGAGCTCGCGGAAAAATATAACATATTTCAATCCGCATCGGTCGCGAGCGAGAACCTGTATGAGCTTATGAACATAGCGCCCGAGGAGAAGAGTGGAATAACGGAGGCGGAGGTAAAAGGGAGGCTCGAATTTAGAAACGTATGGTTCTCATACAACGATAAGGACTGGGTGCTGAAAGACGTATCGTTTACGATAAATCCGGGCGAGACAGTGGCGTTAGTCGGGCTTACGGGGTCAGGTAAGAGCACGATCGTCAACCTCATCCTCAAATTCTATAACGCACAGAAGGGGCAGATACTATTCGACGGTAGAGATATCAGGGAGATCCGCCCCGAGTTCCTGAGAGGGAACATCTCGGCCGTATTCCAGGACCTCTTTTTATTCGGAAAGAACATATCCGATTCGGAAGACGACGGCTTTTCGAAAGCGATTGAGATGGATCAGATAAAGTCAAACGGCACTACTATATCTTCGGGTATATCTTCGGGTGAAAAACAGCTCGTCTCACTGGGACAGGCGTTCTCGAAAAATGCGAAATTCCTGATACTGGACGAAGCTACCTCGAATATAGACGCCAGGATCGAAAGGAATATTAAAAAAGCGCTGAAGCATGAAACTGGTGATCGCACGACATTAATAATCGCTCACAGGCTCTCGAACGTAAGCCACGCAGACAGGATTATGGTAATTCACAAGGGGGAAATCTCAGAAGTCGGCACGCATTCGAGCCTGCTCGCAAGAAAGGGCATCTATTACAATCTCTACGAGCTACAAAACGAAATACACCGGTTTTCCTTCTTATCGGATTAGCCGGAAGGCGCTTCCCGGAATAAGCATCATGGAATTTATCTCCTTAGAAAAACAAGCTGAAGAAGTCGCGGCATATCTGAGAAGAAGAGAGGAATTCACGGGGCAGGAGCTCCATATCTTAGTCTCCCCCTACCGTATCTCCCCACTCGGAGCCCACATTGATCACCAGGGAGGACCCGTGCTCGGCATGACTATCGACGCCAGAACAGTCCTGGCATTCATACCGAATAACGAGAGAAAAATCCGCCTATACAGCTTTAATTACCCCGGTTTAGTGGAATTCAGCCTCGACAACATCAAAACTCCTGCAAGGGACGACTGGGGCAGGTACGCCATGGGAGCGGCGAGGGTTATGAACGAGTCGGGTGGCGTTGAGACAGGATTTACAGGTGCTCTCTACGGGACCCTGCCCGCCTGCGGACTGAGTTCCTCGGCATCCTCGGGACTCGCATACCTGAGGGCGATCGCATTCGTAAACCGCATCAAGCTGTCGTCCGCGGATTACGTCGAGCTCGACCGGCGGATAGAGAACGATTATCTGAAACTCTCAAACGGAATCCTGGATCAGACATCGATCGTCTACGGTAAAAAAGACAATCTGATTTACATCGATACGAACATGGGGAATACCGCATGGTATCCCAGGCCGGAAAAGGGTGACGGGTTCAAAATCATAATCGTAGACTCTGGAATCCCCCGAGAACTCACCTCCTCCGGGTTTAACACGCGCGTTGAGGAGTGCAGGAAGGCGGCTGGACTGCTCGGCATAATGGGGGGGCTGAGGTCCGCTAAAACCCTGTCATACGTGCCTGATAAGATATTCCGTGAAAAATCCGCAAAACTCCCCGAGGAGCTTAGACGGAGAGCCGTCCATTATTTTACCGAAGTCGAGCGTGTAACACTGGGCGTAGCCGCCTGGAAGTCGGGAGACATGGGAACATTCGGAAGGCTGATGAACGAATCCTGCGATAGCTCGTTCGCGAATTACGAAATAGGGAGCCCGGAGCTTAAAACACTCCACGAAATAATAAGCTCGACTGACGGCGTATACGGCAGCAGACTGAACGGCGGAGGATACGGGGGCTCGTTTACCGCATTCGTGAGGGGGAATTTCGCCAGCGAATCCGCAGGCGGGATATTGGACAGATATACGACCGAGTACCCGGAGCTGAAACAAAGTGCCAGTATATATTTTGCGGAACCCGACGACGGGCTGAGGCTATTATGATAGCGATCCTATTATGCGCCGGCTTCGCGACGAGGATGTACCCGCTCACAAAGGACTTACCCAAACCCCTCCTCGAGATCGGAGGAAGGCCCGTTATAGAACACTTAATAGGACAAATCCTGGAATTTAGCGGATTGGACTCGATTTACATCGTGACGAACGACCACTTTTTTAGGCACTTTATTTCCTGGGGAGAAAAGATTCACGAAACGATGAACAATAAAGGGGTAAGCCTCCATATCTATAACGACGGCACCGAGAGCCCGGAGGAAAGACTCGGCGCTGCAGGAGATCTGGGATTCATACTCGACAGCATCTCCCAAAACAATGGCGCGCTCGTCGCGGCCGGGGATAATATATTTCGCTTCCCTCTCAAACCTTACTGGGAAGAATTCATGAGGGGCGATAAGAGCTATGTCCTGGCGCTCCGCAAGGAGGACACGGAAAAGCTCAGAAGAACCGGAGTGCTCGAGCTCGGTCGAGATGACCGCGTAACGGCTTTTCATGAAAAGCCCGAGAATCCGCCATCGGGCTTTGTTTGCCCGGCGATTTATTTTCTTAAACCCCGCTCACTCGATTTGGCTCATGAGTATCTGTCGTCACCAGATGCCAGAGACGGAATCGGATACTTTATATCCTATCTGGCCAAGCACGACGAGATATACGCGTTTCGGTCGAAGGGGGAAGCTATCGATATAGGGACTATGGAGTCCTACGAAAGGGCTAAGAAAATGTTGTCCGAAGAGCCTCTCATTAAGTAATGACGATGAAACATATCGCTGGCATGTAAATAGCCCCAGGTATACAGTCCGCTTCGCCATTCGTGAATTTCACAAATATTTAGGTATGCTAAACATAAGGAAAGCGTATGTCTATTTTTGATCCCGTTTATAGGCAAAAAAATATTGGCGGACAGATAACCAGAACCCTTTTCCATATCGGCCAGGCAGTTAAAAACCTGTTCTGGGATAAGAGCAGACTTGAACACTTAACGCCAGCGCAAGTCAAATCTTTACTCTTCATCAATTACACGAGAAAAGACGCCATTACGGTAGGGAATATAGCCAGGTACCTAACATGCACCCCCGCTACCGCAAGCGGCGTTATAGATTCGCTCGAAAAGAAACACTTAATATTGAGAACGAGGGGCAGCGAAGACAGAAGACTGGTGCACTTAGCTCTCACGCCAGAAGGGGAAAGAGTAGTCGGCGAAGTCGAAAATATAGGCTACGAGATAGAGGAAATCATAAAGGAATTCGAACCTCACGAACAAATGGTACTGGAACGGCTGCTGCTTAAGATTTCTGGAAAACTTACGGAGAAAGGCTTGATTTTTTCGGGAGACATATGTACTGAATGCTGTTTTTTCAACAGAAACAGCCACTTAGGAGAGCGTAAACCCCACTATTGTGAAAACCTTCACATACTCCTAAGCGAAGAGGACATATGTAAAGAGTGTCCTCACTTCAAAAAAACCCTTAATTGAAAAAATAAAATTAGGGTCATGACTAGCACAGGGGATATTTTTTGAGGTAACTGAGCAAGATTTTATAGATATTTTCATCTCTATAATTATATCTAAACTCACACTCCTTCAGGTGCAAGTAAAAAGTAGATTTGCTCATACCTCTAAACCTG
>JBIOKC010000080.1:0-8358 GCA_044451425.1 Thermodesulfobacteriota bacterium | reverse complement strand
TTAGATTATTTATCATTATGTCAACACAACACGGAAATGGGCGTGGTAATACATGAAAGAATTATTAGTCCTGATAACTAATAAACTCCCGCGGGATGTTTGGAGGTTTCCTGTTAAACCAGCGTCCCGACTTGTTGAAAATTCTCTACAAAGTATGATAGTGTAATAACACCCGTTAATCGGCGGGTTTATTAAAACAAATCAGTGGTTTATCTTAAAGGAGCACGGAGGGTAGATATGATTAAGAAGAAACAATATCTCGCAGGAGAGAGAATACGGGTCTCACTATTCGTAATGGTTGTTACGCTCTTGGCAGCGAGCCCGGGCTTATACTTCTTTTACCCCGAGGCCAGGGCTCAGGACGCAAGTCCGAATATAGACTCGAAGGCTGCCTCAATACTTCACGGCATGAGCGATTTAATGGGCAGTAAAGACGAATACACCTTTAAAGCCAACATCATGTACGATGACCTGCTCAATACACAATGGAAGATCCAATACGACGCCGACGAGACAGTCTTTATTAAAAAGCCCGACAAATTCTATATCGGCTATGTAACCAACCAAGGGGGGTACAAACTCTGGTATGACGGGGGGCAGGCAACGCTTCTAGAGGTGCCGACGAACGACTTCTCTCTCACGACCCTTCCAGGCTCGATCGACCAGGCGCTCACAAAGCTCAAGGAACAGTATCAATTTACACCGGCCCTGAGCGAGTTCCTTTTTATCAATACCTACAAAGTTATGACGGCTAATGTGATCACGGGAGCTTACTTAGGCACAAGCGATGTCTTCGGCGCAAAGTGTCATCACCTGTTATTCGTCGAGAAGGATATAAATTGGCAGATATGGATTGAAGACGGAAAACGACCGGTCCCGAGAAAACTGGTAATAAACTATAAGAATCTACCGGAATCGCCTCAGTTCATCGCGGTATTTAAAGATTGGATATTGGGCGAACCGATTACGAACTCCGCACTTAAGCCGGACATTCCCAACATAAACAGCCGTGTTGAATTCAACCGGATAACGGGAAATCCGAAGTTCAAGCTGGGAACAATCAGAGCATTCCACTAGAAGAATTAATATTGAAAAATATAAGAAGGAAAAGTGAGCCGGGGTTGCCGGCTCACTTGGATATTTACCGTTAAGCCAGTACTACGTTCTGAGCCTGAGGACCTTTTTGTCCATTCACAACGGTGAACTCTACGCGCTGACCTTCTTCCAACGTACGGAAACCGGTCGCTTTAATTTCACTGTAGTGTACGAAAACGTCTTCACCGTTCTCGATCTCAATGAAACCGAAACCTTTTGTAGAATTGAACCACTTTACAGTGCCAATTTTACGTTCTGCCATTAAGGTTATACCTCCTATTTTAAATTGGGTTATGCAAGTGGTTCAAAATCTTTCAGATGGTGATCTTACGTTTGACAAGAACTACTGCAACCTAACTGTAATTCTAGCTTATTTAATCCTTTTCGTCAATCTCAACAAAAATATGAAGTTATACTCCGCATATTATCGGGTAAATATACTAATATCCGATCTTCTTATAGACGTGAGCGGCACGCGAATTTATTATATAGTAAGAACCCCTTCGCCGTTATCATAGACCGTAATCGGACTGTCTTGCGACACGGTTATTGCTCGCCCTCTCAGAGCCATTTCCAGCCGCGTGGTCTGATCCCAGGAGCCCAGGCTATCCTGCCTTCAAATCGACCTTCGCCTCATTAGGCCTGTACTTGTCCGGACGGATCCTTACGATTCAGCTTTTTTCATTGCCGCACAGCACATCGGCTCTCGAATAAACGGATCCTAATGCGGCAAAAACTATTAATGAATATAATCAATATTAAGACTTCTCATCGATTCTCCGTGAATCAACCATTCGGCGGTAATTTTCATTTATCCCATGCAAATTTTACTGCCGAATTAATACAGCAGCCTTGACCGAAGTAAAAATCAAGATATGAGGCATTTAACATTAAAATTATCTGCCTTAAATGTATACAAAATATCAGAACACATTCGAATCTTTCTTCGGTTTAGGTAATCTATCAATTGCTTTTCGTTGATTGAAGTGGGCAGGATCAGAATTGATGTCGCGCTTTCAGTTGCTACGGGTACGAGAGAAATGTCCGCTATGATAAAAAAGATATTACCGCTGCTAATTTTTATGCTGCCTATAATCAGCGGATGCGCCGCTAAGACCGCCGTTCATAATAACCCACCGACGGAGCATCAATTCACCTTCAGTTGGGAGTTCTCGGACGCGGACGCCATGAAGCCCAGAGGAGGAGTCACCACTGGCGCACCGGTCATACTCGACAAGTCCACCAACCCAGGATGGGTCTCAATGCAAGAGCCCGGATTAACGAAATACGAGCGGGACAGAAAATCGATATTATCGATGGCCGGAACCTTCAGAGTCACGTTCAATTTCATCGAAACGATACCGCTCCGGAAAGACTACAAAGTCACCAGGCCTTATCAATCCTGGGCGACGGAGTACATAAAGGTCATCGAAGACAAAGGCAATTTCATTAGCCTCCAGCATATTCTGGTCATGTATTTCATCGATGAAAACGGGAAAGTGGAAGGCCCTGCCGTCACAAAGCACTGGCGTCAGGACTGGAAGTATGAAGACGAGGAAATACTCGAGTATAAGGGAAACAACACCTGGCAGACGGTTAAAGTGCCAAAGAACGAAGCGGCCGGGAAATGGTCTCAGGCCGTGTATCAGGTCGACGATACGCCCAGATACGAGGCCCTCGGGGAATGGAAATATGACGGAAATTACTTTACCTGGACAAGCCCCGTTACGTGGCGTCCACTGCCGAGAAGGGAATTCAGCGTGAGAGACGATTATAATGTCCTCTCGGGCGTAAACCGTGTAACTATCACTCCGAACGGCTGGGTGCATGAGCAGGACAATCTCAAACTCATCGTGGACAAGGACGGAAGGGAGCAAGGAAAGGATCCTTATCTCGCAAAAGAGATCGGACTCGACAGGTATGAGAGGATTACCGATTTTAACGACTCGCCTGCAATTGAATACTGGGAGCATACGGCGCCCTTCTGGGCTGACGTAAGACAGGCGTGGCAGGAAGCTATAACCGCAAACCCTACACTCAGGCTCAAGAGCAGCTACCAGGATAAAAAGCTCTACGAATATCTATTCGAATTCTCCGATAAATTTGCCCAGGGCGGTGAATACGACAAAACCCGCGGAAAAGAGTTCGCGGAGACAATGATCAACGACTTTGTCATTAAATCCGGAACGCCCCCCGACAAAGCGGTTTACTGAGCCCGTCCGCGAAGTGGCTTACAAAATTCTTGAGCGGTTATCCCATCAATCTATTGACATCATTCATCGATATGGGGTATTTAAAAGATATGCGGCTGAATCGAAGATTGCCGCTCTGATAAAAATTTTCTGCGGGATGGATGAAGTTGCTTAAAGATCTCAAGAACCTCTTCTACAGAAAAGAAAGCAATAAATCTCGCATTGAGGAAATGCAGTTCATAGAAGGGCCGCATTCGAGGCTTAGAGAGCTCTGGTTCCTCTTTCGAGTGATGCGGGAGTTTTTGCGGGGCTTTAGGATACTACATTTCGTAGGCCCGGTCGTAACCGTCTTCGGCTCTGCGAGAACTAAAGAAGGTAATCCGAAATACGAGCTCGCGCGAAAAATAGGATACGAACTCGCGAACATGGGCTTTTCCGTCATGACCGGCGGAGGACCGGGCATCATGGAAGCAGCCAACAGGGGAGCGAAGGAGGCAGGAGGAACATCTATAGGCTGCAATATCGTGCTCCCGATGGAACAGAGACCCAACCCCTACCTGGACATAATGATAACGTTTAAATATTTCTTCGTACGGAAGCTGATGCTCCTTAAATACTCTTACGCATTCGTCGTGCTTCCGGGCGGGGCAGGCACAATGGACGAGCTATTCGAAACGCTCACCCTGATTCAGACCAAAAAGATCTATAATTTCCCTATAATCCTCCTAGGCAGGGATTACTTCAAGCCGCTCATGGATTTTCTCGACCTGATGGTCATCGAGCAGACCATAGACGAAAATGATCTCGGTTTTCTTATAGTTACTGATTCCGTGGATGAAGCAATCTCTTACATAAAGACAAACTTAGTGGACAGGTTCGGAATAAAACTGAAAAAGATTCCGAAGCCTTCGAAAATACTGCTGGAAAAAAGAGTTTAACACCCCCCTTCTTGATTTCATACTACCGCCGTTATTGACCAGATCTGCATAGCTATGCCATAAATCCATCCCAATTATCCCTTCGTCTAACTTGGCAACTTCAAAATTGAGGAGAGCCAATATATGAAAGCTATAGCGGTAATACCGGGAAAACCAGACAGCGTACACCTGACTGAGCTATCAAAACCGAGCACCAACTACATACCCGACGGACGCGGAGTGCTCGTGAGAGTGCTTCGAGTCGGCGTGGACGGTACTGATAAGGAAATAAACGCAGCGGAATACGGAGCCGCGCCCGCGGGTTACGATTTTCTAGTCATAGGACACGAGAGCTTCGGGATAGTTGAAGAAGTTGGTAAGAACGTTACCGAGTTTGCCCCGGGTGACTACGTTACGGCTACCGTACGTAGGCCGGGGGGAAGCATCTACGACAAGATCGGCAAGTACGATACGACGACCGACGACAACTACTTCGAGCACGGAATAAACCTCCTACACGGCTTCCTGACCGAATATTACGTAGAGGATCCCGAATACCTCGTGAAAGTCCCGAAGGGGCTGAAAGAATACGGCGTGCTGCTCGAGCCTACGAGCGTTATCGAAAAGGGCATAGCGCAGGCTTACGAGATACAGCGGCGTCTCCGCGTCTGGCGACCGAAGCGCGCTGCTGTACTGGGAGCAGGAACAATCGGCCTCCTCGCCACTATGGCGTTGAGGCTGAGAGGATTGCAGGTGCATGTATTCGGCAGAACCAAGGCCCCATACCTGAACTCGGGTCTAATCGAACAGATCGGTGCACACTACCACACGACGGATGAAATAAACGTTATGCAGGCGGCGGAGAAGCACGGCCCATTCGACATAATATTCGAGGCGACGGGCTTCTCACCAATCGTGTTCGAGGCGATGAATTGCCTCGGTAAGAACGGTGTCCTCGTTCTCTCAAGCGTTACGGGAGGGGACCGGAAGGTAGAGGTGCCCTGCGACATGATAAACCTCGGCTTCGTTCTCGGTAATAAGGTAGTAGTGGGGACAGTCAACGCTAACCGTGAATATTTCGAGATGGGCGTTAAAGACATTTCGCACGCCGAGCACGAATGGCCCGGCTGGATTTCCAACTTCCTCACTCACCCGGTCAAGGGACTCGAGAACTATAAAGAGCTTTTGAACACTCTCACGAACGCAAAAGGCGCAATTAAAGTCTTCTGTGAGGTTGCCCCCATAAATTGAAAGCGGGGTTTAATACCATGATGACAATATTAAAAAAACACTGGCCTGAATACCTGATGGAGGGAGCCGGGCTCGGCTTTTTCATGATATCCGCCTGCTTTTTCGTGGCGCTCCTCGAGCATCCGTCCTCTCCATTCCATAAGGCAATACCAGACCCCATGACGAGGAGGGCCCTCATGGGGATTGCAATGGGTCTTACGGCAATAACAATCATCTATTCGCCGTGGGGCAAGCAGTCGGGAGCGCACATTAACCCGTCGGTAACCCTCACATTCTTCAGGCTGGGAAAAGTCAGGGCAGTGGACGCGGCATTTTACATCATTGCCCAGTTCCTGGGAGCAGCGGCCGGCGTGCTCGTCGCGCACCTGACAATAGGAAAGATCGCGTCGCACCCACACGTGAACTACGCTGCCACGTTCCCCGGCATGTCGGGTCTGATACTCGCATTCATAGCGGAAGTCGTAATCTCCTTCATCCTGATGACCGTCGTGCTCGTGGTTTCAAACACCTTGAGCATCGCTAGGTATACGGGGATATTCGCGGGAATTCTTGTAGCGGCGTACATCACGTTCGAAGCTCCGATCTCGGGCATGAGCATGAATCCGGCGCGTTCTCTTGGATCGAGCCTCTTCGCTAATAGCCACATGGGTATATGGATCTACTTTACCGCGCCCATATTCGGGATGCTGATGGCCGCTGAAGTATACGTACGTGTCAGGGGAATGAGCGCGGTCTCCTGCGCAAAGCTCCATCACCAGAATAACAAACGCTGTATCCACTGCGGGTATCCGGGAGAAGTTAAGGCGGAGAATATCCGCCTGGTGACCGAAAAAGCAAAAATTTTGACATAAGAGATTTTTAAATCACAAGACAGGAGGAATAACCATGTTTAAGTATCTAGAGATGGAAAGAAGTAAATCGGGTCTTCTCTGTTCTCTCGTGCTGTTTTTGCTCTTGGTCGGAGCGATAGGCAGCCACGCCGCGGAGAGCGTGACGAGTAAGCCCTTCACGGGGACAAAGGTTAACGGCGGTACCGTAACCATGACTAAAGAGGGAGGCAAGACTGTTCTGACTTTGTCTGACGATTTCGTAGTCCCGGGAACTCCTGATCCGCACTGGCGGGTTGTGGACTCCAAAGGAAATGTCTACCTACTCCAGCGGCTGCCTATCAAAGGCGACAAGATAAACAAGTCCATAACGGTGCCTTCTTATGTGCCCGATATAGCGAAGGTACAGATATGGTGCGCTTACGCGGAGTCCCTACTGGGGGAGGCGCCTTTCGCTACACCCATGAATTAGATGTGAGACCGATTAATTACGGCCGGCCGGTTCTGCAGTCGGGCTAGAGCAGGCGCGTAAGCCCGCGGGCCGTTTGCAGAAATCTGCCGGTAGTAAAGACAGAGACCTGAAAAACAGGTTACGGAGGAAATAAAATGAGAGTAATCAATCTAATTTTGACTTTGTTGGTTCTGATGTCCGCGGTATCCGCAGACGCACAGGTAGCGGAGAAAAAATCGCTCACGCTCGAAGGCGCGAATATGGTGATTGCCGGCGCGATGGCCGAGGCGAAGAAACTAAACGCTCCGGGAGGAGTGATCGCGGTCGTGGACGACGGAGGGAACCTCATGGCGCTCGAGCGCATCGACGGCACATTCGCCGCGGGAGCTAACATATCGATCGGTAAGGCGAGGACGGCGGCGCTGTTTAAAAAACCGACGAAATTCTTCGAAGACGTAATTAAAAACGGGCGCACCTCCATGGTCGCGCTTTCCGATTTCACCCCACTAAAGGGCGGAGTCCCGATAATAATTGAAGGATCCATCGTAGGAGCAGTGGGCGTAAGCGGCGCCGCGAGCGCCCAGCAGGACGAGCAGCTCGCAATCGCGGGCACAGACGCAGTAATGAACGGCACGGCGGCAAATCCTAATCCCGCTCCCGTCACGTTCTTTGACAGCACTAAGGTGCAAGCCGCGTTTGCCAAGGGCATGCCCCTCACAGAGACCAGTGACTACAAGGTACATGCTAGCCGCAGGACAGAGCCCGGCATGGCAGAAGTTCACACCAAAGATACCGATATAATCTACGTCCTGGAAGGTACTGCATCTCTCGTCACGGGCGGCACCGTCGTTGACGGCAAAACCACGGCCCCTGAAGAGATAAGGGGAACGGAGATTGCGGGCGGCGACACACAGAAGATCAAGCCGGGCGACGTGATTATTATACCGGCCGGCGTCCCTCACTGGTTTAAGGAAGTAAACGGACCCCTTCTTTACTATGTGGTGAAGGTCAGCTAACTGCGGGAGAAGACGATATGAAGACGATAATAATCTCTTTGGTAGTTTTGTTAGCAACATCGACGCTGCTCACAACAGGGGCCGAGACGCCGGTTAAACCGGTCCTCACTCTGGGCACAGCGAAGAAGGCAGCCGACGCGGCCGAAAAAGAAGCCCGCAAGAGGGGCGCGACAGTGGTGATTGCCGTAGTAGACGACGGCGGTCATCTCATTTTACTCGAGCGCCTGGACGACACTCAGGTCGCGAGCGTCGAGGTGGGGATTGGCAAAGCCAGGACGGCCGCCATATTCAGGAGACCGAGCAAGGTCTTCGAAGACCAGATACGCGACGGCCGCGTCGCCGCGCTCGCCCTTCCCGGGGCGACTCCGCTCCAGGGAGGAATACCGATCCTTATAGAGGGCAAGGTAGCGGGAGCAATCGGCGTTAGCGGCAATACGCCCCAGGAAGACGAAGAAATAGCGATTGTAGGAGCTTCGGCAGTGAGCGACGCCTCCGTCGCGGGAGATAAAAAATGAGACTCGAATCAATTATATACACAGCGGTATTCCTGTTATCGATTGTTTCAGCGTTAGTCGCCCACGGCGGGACGGCTGGGGACACGCCGAAAGG
>JBIOKC010000079.1:0-8470 GCA_044451425.1 Thermodesulfobacteriota bacterium | reverse complement strand
TGGAGATGGTAATGCCTGGGGATAACATAAACATGGACGTGGAGCTAATAGCGCCTGTGGCACTGGAGGACCAGCTCAGGTTTGCGATCAGGGAAGGCGGAAGAACTGTAGGCGCCGGTGTCGTTACTAAAATCGTGGAGTAGTGAACAGCAATGGGTGACAATATTGTAGTCGTAGCTCTTGCGTGCGCTGAGTGCAAGAGAAGGAATTATTCGACAACGAAAAACAAGCAGGCGCATCGAGACAAGATTGAGCTCAAGAAATACTGCAAGTGGTGTAAGCGGCATGTCGTTCATAAAGAGACGAAATAGGTCTATTGAGACAAATTTTAGAATAGGGCAGTAGCTCAATTAGGGAGAGCACTGGACTCCAAATCCAGCGGTTGGGGGTTCGATTCCCTCCTGCCCTGAATTAGGAAACTTAAATGGACAAAATAAGAGAATTCAACGCGTCTGTGGCTCAGTTCACAAAGGATATTGAGAGCGAGGCGAAGCGTATAACATGGCCGTCGAGACAGGAAACTATTAAATCGACACTGGCTGTTATAGTGATTTCAGCTATTTTTGCCACTTTCTTAGGGCTTGTGGATTATGTGTTCTCGTGGGTGATCAAACTCATACTAAGTTAAGAGATATTAAGAGATATACGGAGAGAATGGGCTTTTATGGCTAAAAGATGGTACGTGGTGCATACCAATACTGGATTCGAAGACAGGGTTAAATCCTATATTGAAGAAAGGGCTGTGATTGAGGGCGTAGACGACTTGATTCTCGAGGTGCTGGTCCCTACGGAGACTATCGTCGAGCCCGTTAAAGGCGGAAAGAAAAAGACATCGGTTAGAAAATTTTTTCCGGGATATATATTGATAAAGATGGAGCTCAACGACAGGAGCTGGCATTTCATCAGGAATATACCGAAAGTTATAGGTTTTGTCGGTGGAAAGCTTAAAGACGGCAGGATAGATCCGGATTCCGTGCCGGATATACTGGAAGCGGAAGTTCTGAAGATAAAGCAGCAGATAGAGGAAGGCACATTAAAACCAAAGCCGAAAGTTTCGTTTGACAGGGGAGAAACCGTGAAGGTTATCGAAGGGCCGTTTGCGAATTTTTCGGGTGTGATAGAGGAAGTCAAACCGGATAAGGCGAGGGTTCAAGTCTTGGTGACGATATTTGGCAGGTCGACGCCTATAGAACTCGATTTCAATCAAGTGGAGAAGATTTAATATGAAAAAAATAGACGGATTCGTAAAGCTTCTGGTTGAAGCCGGGAAAGCGACCCCGTCGCCGCCCGTAGGTCCGGCGCTCGGTCAGAGGGGCGTTAATATAATGGAGTTTTGCAAGGCCTTTAATGCCCAGACGCAAAAGATGGAGGGAACTCTGCCTGTAGTGGTAACGGTTTATTCCGATAAATCGTTTTCTTTTGAGGTTAAATCTCCGCCTGTTTCATATCTTCTGAAGAAGGCGGCGAAGGTGGAGAAAGGCTCGGGAGAAACTCCCAAGAAGAAGGTGGGAAAGCTGTCGAAATCTCAGGTGGAGGAGATAGCGAGGATTAAAATGCAGGACCTGAATACGGTCGATCTGGAGGCTGCTGTAAAGATCGTATCCGGTACGGCGAGGAGCATGGGGATAGAGATAGGGTAGAAGGTTCTCAGGGCCGAGAACTTCAAGGTCTTGAACGACTCAATAGAAAGAAGATGAATAGTTAGGGTTGTGATCGAGGAGATTAGCGATGGCAAAGATAGGGAAAAAGTATCTGGAAGTGAATAAAGCTGTTGATCCCAAGATGAACTATACTGTTGATGAGGCAATTAAGCTTATCGAGCAGACGAAGAGGGCGAAATTCGACGAGACAGTCGAGGTCGCTGTTAAGCTCGGTATCGATCCGAGACAGGCGAACCAGCAGATCAGAACGGGTATGGTTCTTCCCCACGGTATAGGTAAAGACATCAGGGTTGCGGTATTCGCAAAAGTGGACAAGCAAAGGGAAGCTAAGGAAGCGGGCGCAGACCATGTCGGGCTTGAAGACCTTATCGAGAAGATTTCGAGCCAGAATTGGCTCGAGTTCGACGTATCCATAGCTACTCCCGACGTAATGAGCATTGTAGCTAAGCTTGGAAAGGTTCTCGGTCCGAGGGGTCTCATGCCGAGCCCGAAGGTAGGGACGGTAACCTTTGATGTGGCCCACGCGGTCAAAGAAGCCAAAGCGGGAAGGATTGAAGTTAAAAATGACAAGAGCGGCGTAGTGCATGCCCCGATAGGTAAGGCATCGTTCGGATTTGATAGATTAAAGGATAATTTCCTGGTATTCATGGATTCGTTGACGAAGATGAAACCGCCCTCATCCAAAGGAATTTTCGTCAGAAAGATTACGATTTCGAATACGATGGGCCCGGGCATAAAGGTTGATTTCCTGGATGTCAGGGATGCGCTGAAAGATTTCCAGGTCGCAGCATGAGTCGTCAGTGAAAAAAAGATCACTGCGACTGAGAGGAATTTTGAATTCGTTTTAAATTAAGGAGTAGAACAAATGTTAAGCAAAGCGGCTAAGAATGAACTCGTTTCAGAGATTAACAATGTATTCAAAGGCAATCCGTCTGTAATGGTTGTTGAGTATAAGGGGCTGACTGTAAAGGAAATGGAGTCCTTAAGGATGAACCTCAAGAAAGCCGACGCCCAGTTGAAAGTCGTTAAGAATACTCTTCTCAGGATAGCCGCCATAGATACAAAAATTGAGCAAATTAATGATTTGTTCGACGGACCCACTGCAGTAGCGATTTGCGAAAAAGACCCCACCGCCGTTGCCAAGGTGTTCGTGGAATCTTTAAAGAAGCTCCCGCTTCTCAAGTTGAAAGGCGGTATTGTAGAAGGCAGTGTCATCGGTGAGAGCGAAATTTCAGATCTCTCCAGGCTTCCTTCAAGGCAGGAGCTCATCGCACAGTTTCTCGGGCTTCTCAAGAGCCCGGTTTCGAACTTCCTCGGGACGCTCAATCAGATCCAGAGCAAGCTAATTTATGCTCTTAATGCTGTTAAAAATTTGAAAGAAAAAGAAAATAGTGAAATTAACTGAACAAAATAAGGAATATTTTTATTACATTTATGGAGGTTTTGAATCATGGCTGATATAACTAGGACCGACGTTATTACATTTCTTGAAAAGGCAAGCATGCTTGAAATTTCGGAGTTGATCAAGGAGATCGAGGTTAAGTTCGACGTGAAAGCAGCAGCCCCCCAAATAGCGGTAGCTGCAGTGCCCGGCGCTGGAGCTGGCGGTGAAGATAAGGCTGAGCAGGTCGAGCAAACCGAGTTTAATGTAATACTTAAAGCTGCGGGCGGCAATAAGATTCAAGTTATTAAAGCAGTTCGGGAAGTTACATCGCTCGGTCTAAAAGAAGCAAAAGACCTTGTTGAGGGAGCCCCTAAACCCGTAAAAGAAGGCGTGGATAAGCAGGAAGCGGAAAACGTTAAGAAAAAGCTTGAAGAGGCCGGCGCACAAGTCGAAATCAATTAAGCTTTTGGCTAAGAGTCAGGTATAATACTAAGTTTATACTGTGAATTGGTATCTGATTATTATAGCCTTGTTTCCGATCTTGTTTCTATCTCATAAATATGTCTTTTTTTCGGATAGAAATCCAAGTATATGTAAAGAAATGCTTAGATGATGAGACTTACATAGAGGCGGTCTGTCCACCGTCTGGCAGAATTGCCGCAATAAAGATTTAAGTGGTATTACAAAACAAATACGGGGGGTAAGACAAATTGAGTCTTGATGGTTTAGAAACCTATAAGTTAAGAAAAAGTTTTTCAAAATTACCATCTGTTCTCGAAATACCTCACCTGCTGGAAGTTCAAATTAAGTCCTACTGCGACTTTCTACAAGCTGATGTGAAGCAGGAAGATCTCAAGGACATGGGTCTCCATAATGCGTTTAAAACAGTTTTTCCGATTGAAGATTACAATGGAAAAGCCTCGCTCGAATACATAGGCTATCGTTTCGACAGACAGAAGTATGAGGCGCAGGAATGCAGACTCAAAGGATATACATACGTAGCGCCCCTTTACGTAACATTCCGTCTCGTTATCTGGGATACGGAATCGGGCGATGAGCGCACGATCAGGGACGTAAAGGAACAGGAAGTTTATTTCGGCGAGATCCCCCTCATGACCCCGAACGGTTCATTCATTGTGAACGGGACGGAGAGGGTAATAGTAAATCAGCTGCACCGCTCACCGGGCGTATTCTTCGACCAGGTGAAAAATAAAGACAGCGGCGTCGGCAGGTCTTCGTTCTCGGCTAGGATAGTCCCGCACGACGGCAGGTGGATAGATCTAGAATTCGACTCGAAGGATATTCTCCATGTACGTATAGACAGAAAGAAGAAGTTCCTCGTTACAGTGCTGTTAAAAGCCTTGGGTTATGACAATAAGGGGATAATGAATTATTTCTATCCAATTGAGTATATTTTCTTAGAGTCGAAAGGCATGAGTAAAAAAGTAAATCATGAAGTCCTTTCCTACCAGAGGTCGAGCGCGGATATCATCGATCTGGCTACAAAAGAAGTAATTGTGAAGAAGGGGAGGAGATTCGCAAGGAATATAATCGAGAAGCTAAAGCTGTCTAAAATCGAAAGGATACCGATAGACCCTTCTGAGTTGATGGACAAATTCGCGGCTGACGATATAGTCGATAAAAAAACCGGCGAGGTAATAGTAAATTTCAACGAGCTCGTCAACGAAGAAAAGCTCGATAAGATTAAAAAGGCAGACGTTACCGAATTTAGCGTATTTTACATAGACAACGTCTCTGTCGTAGCTTCGTTAAGAAATACGATTCTAGCGGATAAAATGAAAAAACGTGAAGAGGCAATCACGGAGATTTACAAGAAGTTCAGACCGACCGACCCGCCCACGCTAAACGTGGCGCAATCTTTCTTCGACAATATGTTCTTCAACCCGGACACTTACAGACTTTCTCAGGTTGGGCGTCTCAAAATAAACTATAAGCTGAATCACGGCATACCGGACGACGTATCAACCTTAACCAAGGAAGACATAATGGAGACGGTCGGATACCTTCTCGGGCTTAGAGGCGGAAGGGGTACGACCGACGATATAGACCACCTCGGAAACAGGAGGGTACGTACGGTCGGTGAGCTTATTGAAGACAGGTTCTATCACGGACTTGAAAGGCTCGCCCGCTCCGTAAAGGAAAAGATGGGCTATCAGGCCGTAGAGAACCTGATGCCGAGCGAGCTTCTCATCCCGAAAACGGTAATTGCAGTGGTCAAGGAATTCTTTGCAACAGGCCAGCTTTCACAGTTCATGGACCAGACAAATCCTCTCTCCGAAATAACGCACAAGCGGAGGTTGAGCGCTCTTGGACCCGGGGGTCTGACAAGGGAGAGGGCAGGCTTCGAAGTTAGGGACGTACATTCCTCCCACTACGGAAGGATATGCCCGATAGAAACACCGGAAGGACCTAATATCGGACTTATTTCGAGTCTCAGCACATACGGCAAGATAAATGAATTCGGATTTATTCAAACACCCTACAGGGTTGTAAAGAATACAAGGGTAACTGACGAAATCGTATATATGAACGCACTCGCGGAGGAAAAGTACATTATCGCACAGGCGAACGCTCCTCTCGATAAAAACGGCAATTTCACCTCGGATTTTATTTCGGCAAGACACGGCGGCGAGTTCATGATGGTGGAGCGTGAGAAGGTGGAGTTAATGGACGTCTCGCCTTCACAGCTCGTATCCGTCTCCGCCTCGCTTATACCATTCCTCGAGCATGACGACGCTAACCGCGCGCTCATGGGCTCGAACATGCAGCGCCAGGCGGTGCCTCTCATACGCACAAGCGCACCTATCGTCGGCACGGGCTTCGAAAGCACAGTTGCCAAGGATTCGGGTGTGACAGTGATCGCGAGGAGAGACGGTGTTGTAGAATATGTCGATTCGGCAAGGGTAGTCGTGAGTGCAACGGGAGAAAGCTCCGATAACGAGGCTGGGGTCGATATGTACAACCTGATAAAATTCCAGAAATCGAACCAGGGCACATGCTGGAACCAGAAGCCTATCGTACAGAAAGGTCAGAGTATAAGAGCCGGCCAGGTCATTTCAGACGGCCCTTCTACGGATTCAGGCGAACTGGCCCTCGGTCAGAACGTGCTTGTGGCCTTCATGCCCTGGGGCGGATATAACTTTGAAGATGCAATTCTGATGAGCGAAAGACTCGCGAAGGAAGACAGATTCACATCCATACATATAGAAGAGGTCGAGTGCATTGCCCGCGAGACGAAGCTCGGACGGGAGGAAATAACGAGAGACATCCCGAACGTGAGCGAAGATGCTTTAAGAAACCTCGATGAAAGCGGCATAATCAGGATAGGCGCCGAAGTGAAGCCGGGAGATATAATCATTGGGAAAATCTCTCCCAAGGGCGAGACCCAACTTTCTCCCGAAGAACGTCTGCTGAGAGCCATATTCGGGGACAAGGCTGGGGACGTGAAGGACACTTCACTGAGAGCCTCGCCCGGCATCTACGGCACGGTCATAGATGTGAAGATGCTCATCTCGAGGGTCGTCGATAAAGACGAGAGAGCCAAGAGCATCGAAGATTTTGAGGTAACCCGTCTAAAGCAGGATAGGGACGATGAAATCAAGATATTGAAAGACGACGCTTTCGAGCGCATCAAGTCTCTTGTCGCGGGCAAGATATCCTCTGCGAAGCTCACGGTCTCGAGAAAGACCGCGCTCAAGAAAGGAGACAAGATAACGGAAGATGTGTTAAAGACCATCCCTTTTGAAAAATTCGCGGATATTACAATCGAAAAGGGAGACGAAATCGAGGCTGAGATCAAGCGGATCATCGAAAGGACGCTCGAACAGATAGATCTTACTAACGTCGTATACGATCAGAGGATATCGAAGCTCACAAAGCCTGACGAACTCCCGCCGGGAGTGCTGAAGGTAGTGAAGGTCAATATCGCGGTAAAGAGGAAGCTCCAGGTGGGAGACAAAATGGCCGGCAGACATGGAAACAAGGGTGTAATTTCCAAGATACTGGCAGAGGAAGACATGCCCTACCTTCCTGACGGCACGCCGGTCGACATGATCTTGAACCCGTTAGGCGTGCCTTCGAGGATGAACGTCGGTCAGGTTCTCGAAACTCACCTCGGGTGGGCGGCAAAAGAGTTCGGCAATCAGATAAACGAGATATTGGAAAGGGAATTCAGTTCGCAGGCCCTGAGGACCAAGCTGAAAGAGATATATAAATCTTCCGAAACCTCACAACTTCTAGACACACTTGACGACGAAGATATAGTTACTGTCGCCAGGAGGCTCCGTCTCGGCATACCGGTCAAGTCTTCCGTGTTCGACGGGGCGTCGGAGGAGGAGATCAAGAGCATGCTGGCCGCAACGGGTCTTCCGGAAGACGGCAAGACCATACTCTTCGACGGTCAGTCCGGAGAGCCGTTTGATCAAAAAGTCACAGTCGGCGTTATGTATATGCTCAAACTCCATCACCTTGTCGAGGAGAAGATACACGCGAGGGCTATTGGCCCGTATTCGCTCGTAACACAGCAGCCCCTTGGCGGTAAGGCGCACTTCGGAGGGCAGCGTCTCGGGGAAATGGAGGTCTGGGCGCTTGAAGCATACGGCGCTTCTTATACTTTACAGGAATTTTTAACCGTAAAATCGGATGACGTTGTCGGCAGGACCCGGATTTTCGATTCGATCGTTAAAGGCGATATGAATTTCGAGCCCGGCCTGCCTGAGTCTTTTAAGGTCCTTCAAAAGGAGCTCCAGGCCTTGGCACTGGACGTCGACCTTCTCGAGGAAGAAGAATTGGAAAGGAATTGAAATAAGATTAGGGAGGGAGAAAAACGTGGACGTAGATACCCTTTTTGAAAAGCCTAAGAATCCTTCGGAGTACTCGGCGGTTAAGATATCGATAGCTTCTCC
Organism: Thermodesulfobacteriota bacterium; assembly: GCA_044451425.1. Classification (GTDB taxonomy): domain Bacteria; phylum Desulfobacterota_D; class UBA1144; order Nemesobacterales; family UBA2774; genus 2-12-FULL-53-21. The sequence continues at coordinate 500 of JBIOKC010000079.1, read as the reverse complement.
TGAAAAGATAAAGGAATGGTCGCACGGAGAGGTGAGAAAGCCCGAGACTATAAATTACAGGACATTCAAACCTGAAAGGAGCGGTCTGTTTTGCGCAAAGATATTCGGCCCGGTGAAAGATTACGAATGCACTTGCGGAAAGTATAAGAGATTAAAACACAGAGGCATCACTTGTGAAAAATGCGGGGTAGAGGTCATATCATCCAAGGTAAGAAGGGAGAGGATGGCCCACATTGAGCTGTCGTCCCCGGTCGCTCATATCTGGTTTCTGAGGAGCATACCTTCGAGAATCGGCATGCTGCTCGATATGACGCTTAAAGACCTTGAAAAAGCGCTTTACTATGAATCTTATGTAGTACTCGATCCGGGAGGTACGACTCTTAAATTTGGGGAAGTCCTCAGCGAGGATAAATACAGAAAAGCCGTGGAAGAATACGGCAACAGTTTTAAGGTCGGAATGGGTGCGGAGACTATAAGGGAGATGCTGAAGAAGATAGACC
>JBIOKC010000078.1:0-8747 GCA_044451425.1 Thermodesulfobacteriota bacterium | reverse complement strand
TGCAGAGGTTATCCATAATCTCCATCCCCGCCGGTATCACTCCCCTCGCCGTTATCCCCGATACGGCGGCGCCCGCGTCCTCTATCCTGTCGAAGGAAGCGAAAAGCGTTTTTACTGTCTCGGGCTTTTTTATGATTCTGAGAGTTATTTTCGTGACTATTCCGAGAAGCCCTTCGGAGCCGACAATGAGCCCCGTGATATCGTAACCCGGATGGTCGAGAGATTTGCCGCCAGTTTGTATTATCCCACCGTCGGGCAGGACTACTTCGAGTCCGAGTACATGGTTTGTAGTCACACCGTACTTGAGACAGTGCACGCCGCCAGAGTTCTCGGCCACGTTACCGCCTATAGTGCAGACTATCTGGCTCGAAGGATCGGGGGCATAGTAAAAGCCGTAAAAGCTGACGGCATCCGTTACAGACAGATTGGTCACGCCCGGCTCCACGACTACTCGCTCGTTGGGTATGTCTATCTCGAGTATCCTGTTCATGCGCGAGAGCGATATTACGATGCCCTCCTCAGTCGGGAGCGCGCCGCCGGAGAGCCCCGTCCCCGCTCCTCTGGGCACAAAGGGGACTTCCTCTTCGTAACAGAGAACGATTACGCGGGACACCTCTTCGGAACTCTCGGGCAGGACTACAAAAAGCGGTTTGACCCTGTAGCCCGTAAGGGCGTCGCAGTCATACGCTATGAGCTCGTCGTCGGCACATATGACCCCGCCGCGTCCGAGTATACCTGAGAGCTTGTTTCCGAATTCCCTCTTCCATCCCGGAGATCTCTTCATTATTGTATCGGTTAAGGAGTCCATAACTATTTACAAGGGAATCATTATATCATTGTTACGTGCCTAGACCAATCGAAAAACCCTTCCATGAAGGAGCCGGAGACGCTTGACATTCTGCAGGGTGACGGTAAATTGATTTACTTAACTCTAATAGATAAAGGCAGATAAAATGAAGACTTACATGGCAAGAAGCGAAGACGTCGAGAAGAAATGGTACATAATCGACGGAGACGGAAAAACGGTAGGAAGGCTTTCTTCAAAAATAGCCAGAATCCTGAGGGGTAAAGAGAAACCGCAGTTCACCCCGCACGCAGACATCGGCGATTTCGTAATAGTCGTGAATGCGGACAAACTGAAATTTACAGGGAAGAAGTGGGAAAATAAGAGATATTACTGGCACACGGGGCATCCGGGCGGAATCAAATCCATAGCTGCTGATGAACTCTCCGGCAAAAAGCCGGAAGAAATATTAAAAAAAGCTGTTTGGGGTATGCTTCCTAAAAACAGGTGGCAGAAAAAGCTCATCACGAGATTGAAGATTTACACTGGAAGAGAGCATCCACACTCACCCCAAAAGCCAGAGATACTGGAGGTATAGTCTAGAACAATGGCAGAATTAAACTATTACGGAACGGGTAGAAGGAAAACGTCTATCGCCCGTGTATGGCTCAGGCCGGGCGATGGGAAGATCTCGATAAACAACCGTGAGGCCGGCGAGTATTTCCCGCGCGAGTACTGGAAAGTGCACGCTCTTGAGCCTCTCACCACAACTCAGGCGACCGGAAAGTACAATGTTATGATAGACGTCAAAGGCGGCGGTCTGACCGGTCAGGCAGGCGCGGTGAGGCACGGTATCGCCAGGGCGCTGCTTCAGGCGGACGAATCGAACAAAAAGCCGCTCAAATCGGCGGGTCAGTTAAGCAGAGACTCGAGAATGGTCGAACGAAAGAAGTACGGACTCAAGAAAGCGAGACGCGGACAGCAGTTCTCGAAGAGGTAAACTTACTTTGCTTGACAGCAGGAAAAAGAAATCCGTTTCCGGAAAAGAAAAGAAAATCACCCCGCCCGAGGGAAAGCTGGGCGTTCTCATCCCGGGTATAGGCGGAGCAGTGAGCACCACTTTTATTGCCGGTGTCGAGGCCATAAAGAGGGGGCTAGGCAAACCTATAGGATCATTGACTCAGCTGGGCAGAATAAGACTCGGTAAGCGGACGGAGAAGAAATCCCCGCTCATAAAGGAATTTATCCCGCTTGCGGATCTCAAAGACCTCGTATTTGCGGGATGGGACATATTTCCAGAAAACTGCTATGAGGCGGCGATCAAAGCGGGTGTGCTTGATAAATCACTCGTCAACGAACTAAAAGATACTCTCCAGAAATTAAAACCCATGCCCGCTGTCTTTAGCAGGAAATACGTTAAGAACCTCAACGGAAAAAACCTGAAAGTGGGTAAGACCAAGATGGACCTTGCCGAGCAGCTCATCGAGGACATAAAAAAATTCAAGAAGGAGAGCGGCGCGTCCAGGCTCGTGATGGTGTGGTGCGGAAGCACGGAAGTCTACATTAAGCCTTCCGCCGTTCACGCGTCGATGAGCTCTTTCGAGAAGGGGCTCAGGGAGAACCACCCTGATATTCCTCCGAGCATGATATACGCTTACGCCGCACTCAAGTGCGGAGTCCCTTACGCAAACGGCGCTCCCAATTTGTCGGTTGATGTAAGCGCTCTCACCGACTTGGCCAGGAAAAAGAAAGTACCGATAGCGGGGAAGGATTTCAAGACCGGACAGACGCTCATGAAGACTATACTCGCACCAGGCTTGAAAAGCAGGATGCTGGGACTTAGCGGCTGGTTCTCAACCAATATTCTGGGAAACAGAGACGGCGAAGTTTTGGACGACCCCTATTCGTTCAAGACGAAAGAGGAGAGCAAGCTGGGTGTTCTTGAATATATGTTTCAGCCCGATCTCCATCCGGAGCTCTATTCCAACTACCATCACAAGGTGAGAATTGTTTATTATCCGCCCAGGGGAGATGCCAAGGAAGCCTGGGATAACATAGATATATTCGGCTGGCTCGATTATCCGATGCAGATAAAAGTCAATTTCCTATGCAGGGACAGCATTCTGGCCGCCCCTATAGTACTCGACCTCGTGTTGTTCCTCGACCTTGCGTCTAGGGCTGGGTTTGACGGGATTCAGGAATGGCTTTCGTTCTATTTCAAGAGCCCGATGTACGGAAAGGGGCTATACCCGGAGCACGACCTCTTTATTCAGCTCATGAAGCTCAAGAACACGCTAAGGTACATGAAGGGAGAAGAACTTATAACACACCTGGGACTCGATTATTACAACCTGATGTAATTGCCGAAATCGGTTTTCGTTTCGTATTTTCCGGATTATTTTCGATTCAAAATATATATAATGGAAGGGATATCAAACCTCTGTGCTTATAGCCAGCCATTTGCGCGTAATGTAGAGGTTTCCCATAGGGTCTTTGTTCCCATGCTGCTCAAGCGCAGGCTGGACAGATTCTTTCATTGCCTGCGCCGCCGCATCCACGGGGTATCCTCTCAAAGCTCCCGCGGCATACTGCTGGAAGGAGCTAATGTACTCCCAGGCCTCTCTGCGCATATCGACCGTGTATTCCTTGACTTCTACAAGCTTGAAGCCCGCTTCTTTCACCAGCTGCTCGTAATAAGCTCTTGGGAGGAACTTTGAAGCCTCGGTCCTTGAATCGTCCTTCTGCCTGCTTATTCCTCGGTCCCTGAGATACTGAACCGCATTCTTAACCTGCGTACGGTAAAAAGCAAGTGTTTCGGTTGGTCTCGCTTCCTCATAGAATGCTGTATTGAAGAAAAAAAGGCCGCCCGGCTTAAGGGCTTTTTTTATTCTCCTGATGCTGTCGAGCTGTTCCTGCTCGGATAAATAATGTATGCCGTTTCCCCAGACGGCGACATCGATGCTCTGGTCGGGTATCGTCATATCCTCGACCGAGGAATGTACGAATTTTAACCTTTCAACAGTTTTCTCAAGCTTCGACTGCGCTAATCTGAGAGCCTCCGCAGACTGGTCGAGACACATTACGGCGGCTTTTTTCCAAGTCGCCGGCAGCTGATCAAACACAAGCTGAACCATCGTTCCCGCACCGGTGGCTACATCCAGAATCGCTTCGATTCCGCTTAGACCTTTCCGGCGCATTATCTCTACCCATCCGTGTATGCAAGCCTCGTTTACTTCCCTGTACTCTTCGGTATCGGCAAAGGGCTCATAATCATATTTCTCCTTTATCTCTTCCATTATCATCAACCTCTGTATCAATTAATACCCCATTTAGCTATGAAATAAATACTAATGCAAAGTATAACACGACAATACAAAAAAAAAACAATCCGCCCCGCACCGTGAAACATCTGTATTGTACCCGTCTATTATACACCCCTCCTGTTACCCCATAAAATCTTATGAAGCTGAGGCAGCACCCTCACATCTTCGAGATTTTCCCCTATTACCCTCCCGGTTAACCAGTCGATGCCAGCGCTGTCAGCAGGCTGGAAAATAATATTCGCATGTATCCGGTATCTCTTCAGAATTTCTTTCGCATATTCGAAATCCGCTTCATCTGCGATCACGAACTTGAGCTGATCCAGGGGGCGGAGCTTCGGAAATAGGGAAAAGTCCATCCTCGCCTGCATTCCGGAGCCCGGGCACTTGCAGTCCATGCTTATTACGCAGTTCCCGGTCCAGAAGACCGGGGGCGGCATTTTATGGCCGCTCGTCTCGAGGACTATTTTATAACCATCGTCAATCAGGAATTTCGCCAATGCTTCAACTTCGTCCCTCTGAACGAGGGGCTCGCCGCCTGTAATGCACACCCTCCTGCAGCCGAATTTCTCTATCTCCGACATGACTTCAGGGAGCGTCATTCCTCTGAAATCCCTTCCCTCGACAGCGTACATTGTATCGCACCATGAACACCTGAGGTCGCATGCGAAGAGTCTGACAAAAACCGTGGGAAGACCGATCTCGATGCCCTCACCCTGAATAGAAAAGAAGATTTCGCTTATATTCATTTCTCGTACTCTGTCGGGTCCAGCACTCCCGACTCCAGAAAAGCCCTCTTTCTCTCGCGGCAGGAGCTGCACACGCCGCAGTGGACGCGGCCCCCTTTGTAACAACTCCAGGTCTCCTTAAACGGCACTCCGAGCTCCGCGCCCAGCCTCACTATTTGCGATTTATCCATATCCACGAACGGCGCACGAATGTTGAGGAAGGGATTGTCGGTTGCAAGCCTTTCCGAGGTCTGAAAGGACTCGACGAATTCTTCCCTGCAGTCGGGATATACACCCCTGTCAGAATAATGAGCGCCGAAAAAGACGCTGTCCGCTCCTCTGCTTGCCGCATATCCGACGGCTATTGCGAGAAAGATAGCGTTCCTATTGGGAACTATCGTCATTTTAAGGGTATCGAAATGCTCCGCCGTCTCTGGCACCTCGGGTATTTCGAAACTCGCGTCCGTCAATGCCGAGCCCGAAAGAAGCTCCCCGAGCGGGGAGAGGTCGACCACCTTATGAGCTACGCCGAGCGCGCTCGATATATCCCGGGCGGAATCGATCTCCTTAAGGTGCTTCTGGCCGTAAATAAATGTAATGCAATCGACATCTAAGCCTTTTTTAAGAGTGCTGTAAAGGAGCGTTGCGCTGTCGATACCACCCGACAGTATGATTACAACCTTCTTACTCATACACTTAATACTATACGCTTATGAATACCTGAACAAGAAGAGCGAAAGGGCACGCAGACCGGAAAATCGGGCCGCTTTCGCGTGGGAATCACATTATATTAATTCTCCGGCTCGTTTTCGAACTAGCCAAAGATGACTTATATCGCCCTAAACCCTTCTATCCTGAATCCCCTGTCCCCGGATCAATTATCCTCACACCCCCTCCACCCCACCATGTGTCCCTAAATATGATCGAAAGCGGCATGCATTATCTTTTCTTCGGCTTCCGGTTTATAGAGAGTCGCGCTCGTAATATAGCTCTTTAAACTGCCAGGCAGCTTCACGGCAGCCATATTCCTTAACAAGAAGTATGTGTTTTGCTTTAACCGGTAGAAATAACTATAAGAGGCCGCATCCCGCGTATCTGTTAATCAGACGGCTCGGGTCATGAAGGCATTCCGCGAGTCTTTGGCAATTTTTAACCGGAATCAGGCGAATAAGCTCATTTGCATGGCATCGACTTTTATTTATTATTATTAGGACGTTTTATCGGAAGTTAAGAAATACGTCTTTTAGCGCATTATACAAATGAAAGACAGAATCAATAGCGATGAAAACCTGCTTGAAGAGTTTCCTCCCGTAACCCCGGAAGACTGGAAAGCCGAGATAATCAAGGATTTAAAGGGAGTGGATATTGGGAAGCTCGACTGGAAAACTTACGAAGGCTTCACCGTACACCCGTTTTATACCGAAGAAGACCTGAGCACACTCGGATATTTAACCGACGCCCTTCCCGATGAATTCCCCTATACGCGTGGGTACAAAACCCGAAGCAACGAATGGAGAGTCAACGAATACATAACCTCGGGAAGCATAAAAGAGGCGAACCGGCTGTCACTCAAGGGGCTGGAAAATGGCGCAGACTCTCTTACATTCCTATCCGAATCGTCACACGACTCGATATCCGGCATCCCAATACAGAGCGCCCTCGATATGTCGGCTCTTCTAAAAGATATTCCGATAGAGAAGATACCGATTCACTTCAGATGCGGATACGGGGCCGCGGGAATACTGTCGCTCTTTATTATCGAGGCGGAAAAAAGAGGTATCGAAAAAGCGATGCTTACGGGCTCTGTCGATGCTGACCCGATAAGAATCCTCGCGTCGAATGGAGCCTTCCCCTCCGGCGAGAAAGAGGCATTCGAGAAACTCGGCGCCATGATCCATTATTTGAGCGGTTCCATGCCTTCATACGGCGCCCTCGTTGTATCGGGGCATCACTTCCACGATTCCGGAGCTTCGGTGACACAGGGGCTCGCATTCACAATCGCCGCGGGTGTGGAATACCTCGACCGACTTACGTCGATGGACATCGGCGTTGATCGGATATCCCGTCACATGAGTTTTTCATTCTCTATCAGCTCCAATTATTTCATGGAGATAGCCAAACTCAGGGCCGCGAGGCTGCTGTGGGCGCACATCGTCGAACAATACGGATCCAAGGACGAATCCTCGAAAGAAATGAAAATAGTTACCAGGACGTCATCATGGAACAAGACCGTATTCGACCCCTATGTCAATATGCTGAGAAGCACTGTTGAAGCGATGGCATCCGCGATTGGGGGAAGCGATATTATAACCGTGCTGCCTCTCGACTCGACGTATAAAGAACCCGATGAATTTTCACGAAGGATGGCAAGGAATACTCAGCTCATATTGAAAAACGAATCTTATCTCGACCGAGTAATCGACCCTGCGGGAGGCTCGTATTACGTAGAGAAACTAACCGACTCGATCGCAGCCTCCTCATGGGAGCTTTTCAGGACTGTCGAGAGCAAGGGGGGCATAGTCGAAGCGCTCAAGTCGGGATTCGTGCAGGACGAGATAAGGAAGACTAGGAACGAAAGAGACGCAGACATCGCAAGCAGAAAGGTTATTTCCCTCGGCGTGAACCAGTATCCGAACCCCGACGAAGAGGGGCCTCGAAAAATAGATAGCGGAATCCCTGGAAAACCGCTAAAAAGATCCGTTAATGATTTTAAGGCCAGGAGCACACAGTACATGGAAAGGCTTACGAAATATTTGTCAGGCAAAGGGTCGATGCTCGGAGATGTCCTGCCCGGAGCGGAGGCGAATCCCGAATTGAAGATAGAACGACTCGAACCCTACAGGGGGGCGGAAGCGTTCGAGAAATTACGGCTCGACGCTATTAGATATAAAAGAGAAACCGGTCTCACTCCCAAGGTCTTTTTACTGCCCGTAGGAAACCCGTCCATGCGGAACGCGAGGGCTTCATTCTCGGGCAACTTTTTTACGTGCGCCGGTTTTAAGATAATAGAAAACCAGGGTTTCGATACCGCAGATGGCGGTGTGAGAGCGGCCCTCAAAAGCGGGGCCAAGATAGTAGTCATCTGCAGCTCCGACGCGGATTACACCGAATATGCGCCCGAGATCTGCCGAAAGCTCAAGGAGAAGAATCCGGATATACGAATTATAACAGCCGGGAATCCGAAGGAGAACGCGGTCGCGCTCAAAGCCTCGGGCGTCGACGACTTCATACATGCCCGCTCGAACGCGCTCCAGATACTGAGGAAGTATCAGGAAATATACGGAATAAGACACACGACGAGGAAGGTTCAGTGAGACCGGACTTCGCCAACATAGATTTCAGGAGGAGAAGCGGGAGATCCGGTTCCCCGGCGAACGCGCGGGGTTCCGAATGGCTGACACCGGAGGATATAGCGATTCGGTCCGTATACACAAAAGAAGACCTCCTCGGAATGGAACACCTGCACTATGCGGCGGGCCTGCCTCCTTACCTGAGGGGTCCATACCCGACGATGTACGTGACACGACCCTGGACCATACGCCAGTACGCGGGGTTCTCCACGGCCGAGGAATCGAACGCATTTTACAGAAGGAACCTGGCAGCGGGACAGAAGGGACTCTCGGTCGCGTTCGACCTTCCCACGCACAGGGGATACGATTCGGATCACGAAAGGGTCGTGGGCGACGTCGGAAATGCGGGGGTCGCGATAGATTCCGTGCTCGATATGAAGATACTCTTCAATGAAATTCCCCTAGACAAGATCTCCGTTTCCATGACTATGAACGGGGCGGTCCTGCCGGTAATGGCGTTTTATATAGTGACGGCAGAGGAACAGGGAGTAAGCCTGGAGAAGCTGAGCGGCACCATACAGAACGATATATTGAAAGAATTCATGGTCAGAAACACATACATCTA
>JBIOKC010000077.1:0-8852 GCA_044451425.1 Thermodesulfobacteriota bacterium | reverse complement strand
GCCCATAGTATCTGGATAAATAACTGGAAATCGCCAATTGGCCAAAATAGTACTTTCGGCGAAGATAAATAACCTTCTCCTCGATATTCTCAGGGGTGCGGAATTTAGAACGTTTCGGCCCCGGCTTTCTACTTCCAAGCCCTTTCTCCCCATGTTCGTCGTAACTTCTTTTCCACTTGTAATAGACCTGACGGGAGATTCCAAAATACGGGCAGGCCTTGGAGATATTTCTTAGTGCCTGCGCATAGTTAACTATTCTTAGTTTATGATTTATTTCTCTTTCCACTGAGTCCATTTCACGACCTCCTTTACCGATAATTTAGCTTATCTCATCTGTAAACGGAACTCGTGAAATTTATAGATGCCGGATTTGACGCGCAACTGTTTTACAAGAGCTGTCTTCTCTTAATGAACGGGATGTGGATCTGGTCTTCCTTATAGTTTCCTGTAAGTGCATAAAGTATAATGTTGATCCCGAGCCTGAATGCTAGCTCCCTCTGGGACTCTCCTCCGGGTATACACTCGTATTCCCATTTCCCGAATTCGTCTTCAGACCATGCGCCTCCAAGGTCGTTACGGGAGTAAATGACCGCTGTTCTGTCCTCGTCCGTGAATGTTATTCCCTCTAGATATGGGCTGATGATTTTTCTGCCGCTCGCAGTGTAGAGAAGATAAAAAGATTTGTACACGACATGGTTCTGCGGTAGGCGTGAGAGCGGTATCTCGGGCAGTATGTATTTCAACTCCCCTCTGATTTGTGTATCGAACGCAGATACCTCCGAGCCGGTGGCATCGTCTATTACAAGAGTACCGCCCAGCTTGATGTACTTTCTGAGCCTCCTCCTTTCCTCTTCCGTGAAAGGCTCGAAACCCCTATCGCCAGCCATGTAGAGGAAGGGAAAATTGAAGAGATCGGTATCTCCGAGCTTAACGACCTTTCTCTCGTAAGAGGCTGTAACGCTGGTCCTGAGTTCGAGGGTGCTCATGAGCCTCTGATAATCTCTGGGCCGCGGGTCCCAAATCCCGTTATATTCCAGTTGTGCAAAATGAAATTTAGAACCTTCGAAGAGACTTCGTAGCGGAAAAGATATCACTCCGATAGTTCCTGCAAGGACACTTCTCAGGAATTCCCTTCTGGTAAGCACACTAATTAAATATTGCTGGTATTCGTTTAGGCTGTCAAGTGAGTTATGATCCGGTGGTAGATTTGGAATGGAAAACGGGCAAAGAAATCCATATTAGCAATTTGGTGAAATCTTCTTGAAAAGAGAACGTACTTGCTATTATTAATACCTTATATCTTAAGAGGCCTGACTCGACTGCACCTTTACGACCTTGGTCGCCTGCGGTCCTTTTGGTCCCTCAGTAATATCAAATTCTACGGTTTCGCCTTCGGTGAGGCTTTTATATCCGTCGCCTTCGATAACACTATAGTGGACGAATACATCCTTACCTATTTCATCCGACTGGATGAAACCGTAACCCTTAGAACTGTTAAACCACTTTACTTTACCCTGCATAAAACTCAGTTCCTCCTAAAATCTACTTCAAAACGTTAATATCGCACGTTTTTTTAAATTTGTCAAATAGAATTTTTCGTATTTTGTAATTGATAGGGGACATTCTTTGCGTTAGCTTTATGCTCATATGAGAGGTGAGAAATATCTCTGTGTGGAAGATAACCCGATCGAAGAGTACAGGAAGGAGTTCCCGATAGTAGGAAACTGCATTTATCTGGACCATGCGGGTGTCGCCCCGGTTTCACTGCGGGTGAAGAACGAGGTCGAGAAATTCCTGTCAGAAGCCGCTGAAAAAGCTTTTATCGGCTATGGATATTGGATGGAAAAGGTCGATGAGGTAAGAGCTATGTCGGCTGAACTCATTGGCGCGGAGAAAGATGAGATTGCTTTTATTAAAAATACTTCTCATGGAATCTCCATCGTTTCAAGCGGACTCGAGTGGAAGAAGGGAGATAATGTAATCATCTTCGAGAGAGAATTTCCGTCTAACGTATATCCCTGGCTCGAATTGGGGCGAAAGGGTGTAGAGGTGAAATTCATACAGATGCGGGACGGGCGTATACAGATGGATGACATCGAGAGGCTTATGGACGGGCGAACAAGGCTCCTATCCATGAGCTCAGTGCAATCATTAAACGGGTTCATGATCGACCTGAAAAAATTGGGAAAGCTGTGCCATAGTAACGGTACGCTCTTTTTCGTCGATGCCATTCAGAGCCTCGGCGTAATCCCAATTGATGTCAAAGATGCCTGTGTGGACTTTCTCGCGGCAGACGGCCACAAATGGCTCCTTGCGCCGGAGGGCACCGGTTTGTTCTACTGCAGAAGGGATCTGATATCGGGTCTGAGGCCGAATTTAATCGGATGGAAGACAGTCAAGGGCGACGAGAATTTCGAGATCATAGATTTTACACTCAAAGAAAACGCGCTCAGGTTTGAAGAGGGTTCGTTTAATGTCATGGGAATCAGAGCGCTGGGCGCGGCCCTTCGTCTTCTATTCGAGATCGGCGTAGGCCGGATCAAAACAAGAGTTCATGATCTCGGTGATGTGATTATGAATGAGGCCGAGAGAAGGGGATTTGAGATCAGGACACCCCGTGAGCGGGAGGGAAGGGGGGGGATCGTCTCGTTCTTCGGGGATTTCGATCCGGCGATGATGAGAAACAAGCTGAGGGAATCGCACGTCGTAGTCAACAACAGGGGGGGAGCATTGAGGGTTGCCCCGCACTTTTACAACACGGAAGAAGAGATATTAAAATTCTTTGCCGAGCTTGATCAGGCGTTAGCCGGGATTAGATAAGTGTTCAGGAGCCTCTTATTTCTATATAATTACGCACGCCACGCAGGAATCCGGAGAAGACTGAATTCCTGAAAAGATTTAATTTCGTTTTTCGGGTCATTACGACCGGCCGGGAGGCATCGGCCTATAAATATTATTCTCAGACGGAGACCCTGTTCCCCCGCGAGTCCTATAACGGCTCCGACAAGAACTCCTTTAAACCGCCGATTGCTTACCTCCCCCCCTCCCTTTATGAACATGATAGCCCGCGCCCGGATGCACTTTTATTGATTTTTTGTCGGAGCGCCTGGAAATTGACATGAAAAAAGATTGCGTTGATAATAGTTTAATTTTCATGTGAGCTTAGACAGGAGGGCAGAGTTGAAACAAAGATCGAACCCGGACGGCAAGTCGGATAAATTACGGAAGTTCTCTTCTATAGTCGTGGAAGGAGCCGACAGGGCGCCTAACCGCTCAATGTTGAGGGCCGTGGGATTTAAAGACAGGGATTTCATGAAGCCGGTAATAGGTGTTGCGTCCACATGGAGCATGGTCACCCCATGCAACATGCATATAGACGGGCTCGCCATGGAAGCATCTCAGGGCGTGGAAAAAGCCGGCGGGAAGTCGATCATATTTAACACCATAACGGTATCGGACGGTATATCAATGGGCACTCCGGGAATGAGATACTCCCTTGTTTCCAGAGAGGTGATAGCGGATTCGATAGAGACCGTGGCGGGGGCGGAGGGATTCGACGGCCTAGTAGCTATCGGAGGCTGCGATAAGAACATGCCGGGATGTTTGATAGCCATGTCCCGCCTCAACAGGCCTTCTGTTTTCGTTTATGGCGGAACGATTATGCCCGGAAGCTACAACGGCAAGCCCGTCGATATAGTTTCGGTCTTCGAGGCGGTGGGCGCTTATGCGAATCACGATATTTCAGAGAGACAGTTAAAGGGAATCGAGTCAAGCGCGATACCGGGTCCGGGATCGTGCGGCGGTATGTATACCGCGAACACCATGGCGTCGGCGATAGAAGCTTTGGGGATGAGCCTCCCTAACAGCTCGGCGCAGGCCGCGATATCGATTGAAAAGAAAAACGACTGCTCCAATGCCGGAGCTGCCGTGCTGAACCTGCTCAGGAACAACATCCGCCCGAGCGATATAATGACGCGGAAGGCTTTCGAGAACGCTATAGTAGTTGTTATCGCGCTCGGAGGTTCGACGAATGCCGTATTACACCTCCTAGCTATGGCGAACGCGATGAAGGTCAAGCTCTCTATCGATGACTTTACGCGCATCGGGAAAAAGACGCCTGTGCTTGCGGACCTGAAACCGAGCGGTAGTTTTATGATGGCCGACTTCTGTGGGATAGGCGGGCTCACTCCGCTCATGAAGATACTCCTTGACGGAGGGCTCATTCACGGTGATTGCATGACCGTTACGGGCAAAATCGTGAAGGAGAACCTGAAGAATGCCGGTGAGTATCCAAGAGGCCAGGTGATCGTACATCCGATCGACAACCCTATCAAGAAAGATAGTCATATAGTGATACTAAGGGGAAATCTGGCGGCGGAAGGCGCTGTCGCAAAGATATCGGGACAGGAAGGACTTTCTTATAAAGGGAGAGCTATCGTTTTCGACTCCGAAGAGGAGAGCCTGAAAGCTATACTGGGAGGGAAGGTTAAAAAAGGCCACATAATAGTTATCCGCTACGAGGGTCCCCGCGGGGGGCCTGGCATGAGGGAGATGCTGTCGCCGACGTCGGCCATTATGGGGAAGGGCTTGGGGAAGGACGTAGCGCTCATCACTGACGGAAGGTTTTCGGGAGGAACTCACGGTTTCGTTGTCGGGCATATCACCCCCGAGGCATATGACGGCGGGGTCATCGCCGTTATCAAAAACGGCGATACGATCACGATCGACGCGCTTAAGCGAGAGATAAATCTCGAAGTCCCGAAGAGCGAGATAAAAAGGCGTCTCACAGCATGGAAAAAGCCCAAACCCAAGGCGGAGAGGGGCGTCCTCGCAAAATACGCGAAGCTCGTAAGCTCCGCATCCGAAGGCGCCGTGACCGATTGAGCGTCGCGGACTTTGTTTCATGACCTTCTGCCGATATGATTGTGTTCACCGAGGGGTTTTGCCCGGGGCTCAAACTTCTTGTTCATTCCTCCGTATACGGAAGATAACCATACCGGTTCGGAACAGTCCCGGGTTACTTCGTAAGGGAACCCTACAACTTAATATCCGGCATTAAATTTAGCTTATAATAGTCAAAAATGGCTCAAATTTCGTTTAAATTTCACACTTATTAACAATTCCTTAAACAATCCCTAAAACTCCCTTCAATTTAGCCCTGTATAACAATATTTATGATTACCATTGAATTTGTTGACGGCGCGTCAGTAGATACATGTCAGATGATAAAAACACGACAGGAGGTTTTTGTTTCACATCAACAAACAAGGAGGAGGAAGATGACTAAGATATGACTACACTGATTGTGTCGGATGTACATCTCGGTTCATATTATAACCGGGCGAGGGAATTATCCGCGTTTATCAAATCTCTCAGCTTTAGCAGGCTTATTATTCTCGGTGACCTGTTCGATAAGCCGAGTACGGAGAGACTCCGTGATGAAGAATGGGAATTTCTCGATCTCGTGAGGAGTATGTCGCGCCGGAGGGAGATAATCTGGGTAGAGGGGAATCACGACGAAGGTCTATACGATATAATTCCTTCCCTCCTCAATATTCAGGCAGTAAAAGAATTCAGTTGGAAAACGAACGGTAAAAAATTTCTTGCGATTCACGGTCACCAGTTCGATTTCTATTGTCGGAACAAAACGATTATTACGTCGTTCGCCGGAGGTTTGTACAGGACGCTCCGAAGGATAGACCTTTTTTTCGAGCGGGACATATTTCACAGGCTATGTTTTGAAAATGCGGCGTGGAAGCGCTCGTCTAACATCGTTACGAACGGGGCTCTCGAGTACGGTAAGAATCATAATGCGGAATTTGTGTTCTGCGGGCACACTCACAGGGCGTTCAACCTGCAGAAAGACGGTGTCGAGTATTTCAACACAGGCTGCTGGAACGACATGTATTGCCATTATGTAATTGTAGAGGATCACGGAGTGAGCCTGAGGAAGCTGGCCGAGTATGGAAAGGCAGTAAAACAAAGGGTCAAGCTTGCCGTTCAGCAGGCGACCTAATTGTTAACGAGCTTATCGATGTATGCTTTCAACGCGAGAGCGCTGTTGTATCGCTCTTCCCTGGAAGCATAGACGAAAGTGACGTCGTTTTTCTGAACGATCTCTGATAACTGCTTCAACGCGCCAGGGTTTTGATCGAGCTCTCTATAGTAGCGTCGTATGAATTCTTCCCATTTCGCCGGTTCGTGAGAGAACCACTTCCGGAGCTCTGTCGATGGTGCTACGTCTTTTAACCAGATATCCACTTTGGCGTCTTTCTTCGATAACCCTCTCGGCCATAGTCTCTCCACCAATATACGGACTCCGTCGCCCGCTTCGTGTTTATCGTATGCGCGTTTTGTTTTGATGCTCATTTTATTAGTAGTATTTTATCAAGAAGTGTATATAGGATGAGAATATGCGCGCGGATTCTTGTACGGCAAATTTTCTTTCGGATTAACGATTCGGGCACAAAGAATACGCTCAGTCTTCGATCAGGACATAAATATCGCCCCCTTCAACTTTCACATCGAACGTCTCGACCGCATCGGTCGCGGGGAGACAGAGTGCGTCTCCGGTCTCGACATCGAATTCGGCTCCGTGATAAATGCAGGTGAGCTTTGTACCTTCGAGCATGCCATCTGACAGCGGGTACGCCTGGTGCGTACATTCGTCCTTGACCGCATAGAATTCGCCGTCCACGTTACAGATGACGATCATCTCGCTCCCTGCCGGGAATGACCTTACCTCACCGGGTGGTATATCTGACGTCTTCGCCAATTTTTGGTATCCTGCCATCCTGGATATCCTGTGCGCCCGAACGGGCAGGGGATTGTTGCTTAATTTGTCTCGGACTGCTTTCTACTGGAGAACCAGTCGGCTACGAGATCTTCACAGTAATTCCTTATCTCTTCAACCTGCATACTTTCAAGCGTGCCGCTCGTAAAAGCGCTCAGGATAATTTCCTTTGCCTTGTCCTCACTAATACCCCTGGAGCGAAGGTAGAAGAGGGCGTTCTCGTCCATCTGTCCTATGGTCGCGCCGTGCGTACATTTCACGTCGTCTGCGTAGATTTCAAGCTGAGGCTTGGTATCTATCTGTGCGGTGTCTGAAAGGAGAAGGTTCCTGTTCGTCTGCTTGGCGTCCGTTTTCTGCGCGTCCTTATGTACTATGATGCGTCCGTGAAACACGCCTCTCGACCTGCCGTCGAGAACGCCGTTATAAAACTGCCTGCTGTCGCAGTGGGGGCTTACGTGCTCGACCTTCATGTAATTATCCATGTGCTGTCTACCCGTTGACATATAAAGCCCGTTGATGAGAGAGTCGCATCCTTCTCCGGCAAGCACTGGGTGTATATTGTTTCTCACGAGCGCCCCGCCAAGAAGCACCGAGTGCGAGCGGATATTCGAGCTTCGCCCCTGCTGCACTCTGAGCGTCGAGACGTTAAAAGCCTTCCTGCTCTCGCATTCAATCATGTAATGTCCGACAGAGCTGTTCTCACCCACCACAAGCTCTGTCACCACGTTTGAGAAGTAGATGTTCTCGTCGAGAGCTACATAATGCTCGACTATATTCGCCTGGCAGTTATTCTCGACTACTATGAGGTTCCGGGGGTTAGTTATCGTTGCGCTTTCGCCGCCCGTTGTAATGTAGAGCAAGTGCACCGGTTCTTTCAAATGCGTTCCCCCGGGGATATAGATAAAGCCCCCGTCCTGCATGAACGCGGTATTGAGGGCGGTGAATGCCTCATCCTTATAATCCGCATATTTTGCGAGATAACTTTTTACCAATCCTTCTTCGGTTTCCAGGGCGGAGGAGAGGCTTTTTACCATTACACCCGCAGGTATGTCGGACGTATCAGAAAGCTCCGGCGAATAAGCCCCGTCAATGAATACGATCTTGATAGTCTTTAGTTTCGGAAACATGAATTTCTTTAAAGTGTCCCGTGATACATGGGGGCGGCCGTTAGTTTCGATGACGTACGAGGCCCTCGCTATCGGAGAAACGTTAGTGAACCGCCAGTCTTCGTTGTCGGGTGTGGGGAATCCGAGCACCGAGAACCTCGTGAATCCCTCCTCGCGGAGCGATTCCAGCCATGAGATACCTTTTCCGGGGGCTTCTTTCCTGAACTCCTCGAACCCCTTCGAATATCCGTTTTCGTCTTTGCTAAAGGTAATGCCCATCGGGGTAATTCTCCTTAATTGTTGACCGCCTTTTTGGCTTCCTCTTCCACCCAGCCGTAGCCCTTGTCCTCAAGCTCGAGAGCCAGTTTCTTGCCGCCTGATTTAATTATCCGTCCGTTTACCAGCACGTGAACGAAGTCAGGAATTATGTAGTCGAGTAGTCTCTGATAATGTGTGATAACTATGAAGGCCCTCTCGGGGCTCCTTAGGGCGTTCACGCCGTTTGCCACCACTTTAAGCGCGTCTATGTCGAGACCCGAATCGGTTTCATCCAGAATAGCGAGCCTCGGTTCGAGTATCTCCATCTGAAAAATCTCGTTTTTCTTTTTCTCCCCTCCGGAGAAGCCCTCGTTTACCGACCGCTTGAGTAAATTGTCGGCCATACCCATTATCTCCATTTTTTCCTTGGCGAACTTCGCGAATTCCACATGTTTTAGCGGCTCGAGCCCCCTGTACTTGCGTATAGAGTTCAAGGCCTCTCTCAGCAGGGAAGTATTCGCCACGCCCGGTATCTCTACGGGGTATTGAAATGCCATGAATATGCCTTCGCAGGCTCTTTCCTCGGGAGCGAGTTCGAGCAGGTTCTTGCCTTCGAATATTATTTCACCCTCAGTAACTTCATAGGACTCGCGGCCCGCGAGCACCTGCGCGAGTGTGCTTTTCCCGGAGCCGTT
>JBIOKC010000076.1:0-8934 GCA_044451425.1 Thermodesulfobacteriota bacterium | reverse complement strand
GTCTGTAAGAAGCTTCTCCACTGCCTTTGGATAATCTCTACGGTAACGATTAATGAATTCATCCCTTAAACTCTCGCATTCCTTCCGGGTCTGTGCATAGGGAATCCTCTTAAGATATTCCCCCGCCTCATCCCTTACTCTCCTGGGCATTGCATCGAGAACATTAGTTATCTTATGGTTCCAGCACCTCTGCTCATC
This sequence comes from Thermodesulfobacteriota bacterium, assembly GCA_044451425.1. Lineage (GTDB taxonomy): Bacteria > Desulfobacterota_D > UBA1144 > Nemesobacterales > UBA2774 > 2-12-FULL-53-21. Next base: position 8,736 of record JBIOKC010000076.1, on the reverse strand, counting down.
CCCATGAGGATGTATCTCTCCCAATGCCGACCATATCCCAAGATGTCCATCTGCTATCGTCAATCTCCCCAGTTTTAGCCCTCGTCTCCTCAGGTCCCCCAGTACCCCAAGCCAGGACTCTTTGCTCTCCCTATATCCACTCTCACAGGCCAACAGCACCTTCTGCCCATCCTCAAGTGCCCCTATTATCACCAATAATGCCGCCTTGTCCTTCTCAAGACCAGCTTTTACAAATATCCCATCTGCCCACTGATACACTACCTTAAGTTCAGATAAATCCCGATTCCTCCACTCCTCATACTCAATCCGCCACCTGGCCTTTAGACGCTCAATCGATGCCGGGGATAACGCAGCTCCTTCTCCCAACACTCCACGTAACGCCAGCTCAAAGTCTCCCTTAGCTAGTCCATGCAGATAAAGCTCCGGTAATGCCTCACTTAACTCCTTTGTACTTCGCCTGAACAGTGGCAATACCTTGCTCTCAAACCCTTCTACCACTCTTAACCTCGGCCTCCGGATTCTTATGGTCCCATTCATAAGTGCTAGCCTCCGGGGCTTTCCGTATCCATTCCTGTATCCACCGTGAGTATCTATCTCCTTCATCCTCTCGGATTTCCCCCTCCCTAAAAATTCAGTCACCTCTTCCTCAAGGATATCCTGTATAAACTCCTGTACCTTCATCCTTACAAATTCTTCGAGTACTTCATATCTTACTCTTGATTTCTCTGCCTTCTTATCTGTATTCTTTCCCATGGGTGGCGTCTCCTCTCTTTTTTGTGAAAATTTGGCTATGATAGGATACGCCGCCTTCCTCTCCTTTTACACTCTTTTTGATATTACCTCAACCCGTATCTGGTTAGGGTCTAATTCTATTAAGGAGGTATTTAATGGATTCTGAAAGGAAACATAGTGAGCGTGTAGAATCGCTCAGGCGTGATTACATTATGAGGTTTTCTTTACCGGAACTAGAGGCTTCTCTAGCAAGGACTGATAAGTCTTGTGAGGAGGAGCTAGAAGTTATAAGGATGGCTATAAGTAATTATCAGAAAGTTATATCGGTACTAGGTTACGAGCCCTGAGAAGAGGTTCCATTTTGGCAACTAAGATAACAGTATTCGATGATGTCATACTAAATTTACAGAAATAGGTAGATACACCACCTGAGCCACACCCACAGAAACGGTCTTAAGAGGGATAACATAGCCGGGAAAGCGTTCTCAAGGGTAAAAGCATAATAACTACTTGTTGTATAATTAAGTATGGGAAGGTCATATAGTAATTTCTGAATGCTTATCTCATAAGAGGGCTAGAGTCTGTTTATAAAGGTTATAATTTATAAATATGAGTGTATTCAAGCGGACTATCAAAACCAAACAAGGAAATAGCCTCTATTGGCATATCGACTATACCATAAATGGGAAGCGTAAATGGGAGAGTGTTGGTAAGGTAGGACAGGCAAGTAAGGCAGATGCCAGAAAACTACTCGCCCTTAGGAAGACCGAAGTACTACAGGGAAAGTTTAATCTTCCCGATAATAGGGTAGCACCAAGCTTTTCTGACTTTTCCAAGGACTACATAGAATATGCCAAAGAGAATAAGAGGTCATGGGATAGGGATGCATGTTCCTTGAGGTGTTTAGTACCATTCTTTGGCTCCTATACCTTGGATGAGACAAGTCCCATCCTGATAGAGAAGTACAAGCTGGGAAGAAAACGGAGTGTATCTTCTAGGACAGTTAATATGGAGCTCTCTCTCTTGAGAAGGATGTTTAATCTGGGGACAGTATGGGATAAGTGTCAGATTAATCCTATTTCCAAGGTCAAGTTCTACAAGGAAGAGCTCAAAAAGGTAAGAGTGCTTACGGAAGAAGAGGAACATAGATTACTCGAGGCATCCTCTGAACACCTTAAACCAATACTTATAACAGCCCTGAACACCGGCATGAGGTACGGAGAGCTAATCGACCTCTTCTGGAAGGATGTTAATCTGGAGGAGGGATACATATATGTAGCTAAGAGTAAGTCTGGTAAGAGTAGGCAGATTCCTATCAATGAGGGACTAAAAAGTACCCTTAAAGAGCTAAAATTAGGAAGTTCTGTTAGCAGTTCCGTTAGCAGTGATGGTATAAGTATAAGAAATAGTATGCAAAGTCGAGCTACTTACGTACCACAACCCAATGAACTCAAAAGTCGTTGGGCTCACGCACGTGAGGGTTCGACTCCCTCCCCAATCCCCAATTTTAGATGGCCGATGTAATAATACTAGGCTGGAAAGCCCGAGGGATGAAACGGGGCTCCTCTCAGACGACAGCCGAAATCCTCAAAGTCTCAATCGGTCTATTCGCTGTAACGACCGATAATGGCCGTCTCCTCCGCCCAAGTCGCAGTATGCAGTATTGCTGCTTCTCTTACTGCCTTCACCGTCCGTAAACGTGAAGTCAACCGGCGATATGTTATAGAATCCTGGCTTATCAGGAGCGTTGCAGCCTTTGCCGCTGCCTCCCTGTCCGCCAAGGCTGGCGAAACCGCCGGGTATATGTACGAATATCTTAATTGTATCCACGTATGCGAAAAAGTGGTTTGGAAAAACGGTGAATCTCTTTTCTTATGATCAAAACGACAGGGTGAAAATTTTCACAATTAGATATTGCTAATTATCTCGATGATAGTTTGATTTTACGGCTCATCGTATTGTGTAATGCGGAACGGGGAAGGCTCCAAAGCATAACGAATACAGAGCCGGAGTACCGATAATTCATCATGACAAAGCAGAGGATTCCGTTTAATACAGCCGAGGAAAATGAAGCGATAAGGTCGATTCTCAAAGGGACATCTACTGAGACAGGGGAGGCGTTCTTCGCTTCTCTCGTCGAAAACCTTTCTAAAGTCCTACATACACACGGAGCCTGGGTAACAGAGTATTTGGAAGAAACAAAGCGTCTACGGTCCATGGTTTTTTTCCTCGGAGACCAATGGATAAAAGATTTCGAGTATCCCATAGTAGGCACTCCGTGTGAGGTAGTTGTCCAAGAAAAACGTCTGGTCCACGTCCGTGATAATTTGTTCGATAAATTTCATGTAAATCCTGAGCTCAAGGATTTTCGCAAGACAGAAGCAGTCAGCTTCTCGGTATTCCCTTCGAGGACATAGACGGCAGGATATTGGGTCATCTGTATGTAATCGACCGGGAGCCAATTCCCGAGGACCAGGAAGTCGTAAACATATTCCGAATATTTGCAAACCGCGCAAGCGCCGAGATGAGACGCCTCCGAGCTGAAAAAGAAGTCCTCGAACGAGAGGAAAAACTACGGAGGCTCTTTGACAGTGCTATGGACGCGATAATCGAGCTGGATAAGGACTTTAAAGTTACAAGACTTAATCCCGCGGCTTCCAAATTATTTGGAGCTGATATTGGAAGAGTGAAAGAGAGGCTTTTCAACCGCTTGCTCGCGAAAGAAAGCAGCCTGAAGCTTATTCAGCTTTCGGGGTTTCTGGATGCAAAACCCGAAGGCGAACAGTTTATCTGGATACCTGAGGGGTTAATGGCCGTGAGCGAAGCGGGAGGTGAGTTTCCGACAGAAGCGACTCTTTCGAGTTTTATCATGGGGAATGAACGGTTTTACACGCTGATCCTGAGAAACGTGAACGAGAGGCTGCAGGCTAAACAGAAGATCAGGTTCCTTACCATGGAATCGGAATATCTGAAGGAAGAGCTTAAGTCGCTCACCGAATCGGACGGGATAATAGGTGATAGCAAACCGCTTTTGAGGGTGATGAGCGATGTTAAAAAAGTAGCGGGGACGGATGCTACAGTACTCATTCTCGGTGAAACCGGAACGGGAAAAGAGCTCATCGCGAGGTCTATACATGCTTCGAGCCGACGCTCGGGTAAGCCCTTTATAAAAGTAAACTGCCCGGCCATTCCCACAAACCTGATTGAGAGTGAATTCTTTGGGCACGAGCAGGGCGCTTTTACAGGTGCGACCAAGAAACGAGAGGGAAGATTCTCTGTAGCCGACGGGGGGACGATATTCCTGGACGAGGTGGGCGAGCTCTCGATCGGCCTGCAATCGAAGCTCCTGCGAGTGCTTCAGGAGGGAGAATTCGAATCCGTGGGAAGCTCGAAAACGGTTAGTGTCGATGTTAGGGTAATTGCCGCTACTAACCGTGATCTATTAAAAGAGGTAAAAGAGGGCAATTTCCGGGAAGATCTTTATTACAGGCTCAATGTATTTCAGATAGAGCTTCCTCCGCTCAGGGAACGCTCGGAGGATATAGAAAAGCTTGCATCGGCGTTCATGGATAAATTCTCGAAGCGGAACGTGATTGTATTAAAACCCCCGACGGAAGAGGATATCTTACGGTTAAAGTCGTATCATTGGCCCGGAAATATAAGGGAGCTTCAAAATGTAATCGAGCGCGCTGTTATTACCTCTGTCGATGGAAATCTAAATCTCGAGAGAGCGCTGCCCGGTTTTGGCGCTGCCGGATCGGTGACATCTGCGGAATTAAAGAAGACAAAGGACAAGGTGCTGTCGGACAGTGAGCTTAAGGCTTTGGAAAAAGAAAATATGCTGCGTGCTCTTAAAAAACCGCGTGGAAAATATCGGGTAAAAACGGGGCCGCGGAGCTTCTCGGCATTCCAACATCCACATTAAATTCAAAAATTAAGTCTTTCGGCATCAAATACTCTTCCGGAAATTAAATTCTTACTAATTAAGTATTGATAATATCGGAATCTTGCTACTATCATTAACGATACTTCACTAATAGCGGAATTCCGCGACTATTCTTGTGTCGCCATTACGTATGTAACTATCCTGCATTGCTGATATTTTATTATTTCTCCAAAATTGGCACATCCCTTGCGCTTATGTCTAAACAAATAAATCAAAAGGAGTTAAACCAAATGAAGAAGTTAATCGCGGACATGGCAATAGGGTTCACACTCGGATTTTCTGCTCTTTCGTCCGCTTCAGACTATATGGACCTTTACACCAATGGTCCAGCGGTAAATGAAGTAAAGAGCGAAACGAATGGCGAAGAAGTAGAGACTAGCCCGATGAGCTTCTATCTCAGCCCGGTCAAAGTGCATGTTAATAACGATACTTTGAGAACATCTGAGGAGACAGAAAGCGATGATAATACTCTACTGGTAGTTGGCGTCAGGATTCAACAGTGCGTTAAAGGGGCTGGGAGCCTAATACAAATAAGGCTCCCACCTTCGTTTTCAGGGAAAAAATAAAAAAGGAGAGAGGGTACGATGAACTCAATACAAAATATCGACGTAATCAAATCAAAGATGAAATCTGCATGGAATGGGGGAAACTACGGCAAGTTTGCAACGTATATGGAACAGGGGGCCGTGGAAATATTGAACGGATGGAGGATATCTCCCGGCGAAACCATGCTCGATGTCGCTTGCGGGGCCGGCCAGATATCCATCCCTGCTTCAAGAGCCGGTGTAAATATCACGGGAATCGATATAGCCCCGAACTCGATAGAATTTGCGCGCGGCAGGGCAATAAAAGAAGGCTTAGATGCAAGATTTGAGCTGGGGGACGCCGAGAGCCTTCCATATTCAGACGGCTCCTACGATGTAGTTGCGACGATAGTCGGCGCTATGTTTGGTCCTCAGCCGGATAGGATGACCTCGGAGTTTCTAAGGGTTTGCAGGCCCGGCGGCAGAATGTTGATGGTTAACTGGACCCCCGAAGGATTCGTCGGCCTGATGTTTAAAACTATAAGCTAATGTGTCCCTCCTCCTTCGAATGTGCCCTCCCCGCTTCTCTGGGGCAATGTGGAGATCCTGAAGGAGCGTTTCGGCGATGCCGTGACCCAAATAATACTAACAAAGAAGATTTATCCGCTCTGGAGTTACCCGTTCGGTGTGCCTGAAGTGTTTCAATTCTTCTTCGACAACTATGGTCCAATGGAAAAGACTCTTCAGGCTCTTGACGAGGAAGGCGGGCAATCTCTGAGAAGAGATTTGGAGAGAGTTTTCTCGGATCACAACATATCTAAAGACGGGACAACTACACTATACAGCGAGTATCTGGAAGTTGAAGCTGTTAAGAAATGACAGAGGGCAGAAAAAAGAGGCGCATTATTTTTAAGAATGCGCCTCTTTTACGTGAATCGGCGAACTATCTATTATCAGCTAACCCCGGATAAGGTTTCGTCGATTCTGTCGGAAGAATATTTTCCCTAGTACCTCGGCATGTCTGGGTCATATTTCTCAGCCCAGGCGTCGATGCCGCCCTTGAGATTCTTTACCTTTTTAAATCCCATGTTTCTCAAAAACCTTGTTGCCTGGAGACTTCTGCCTCCAACGTGGCAGAGAACAACGATATCGTCAGCGGTGTCTAATTCATTCACCCTTTCCGGAAGCTCCCCGAGAGGTATGAGCTTTGAGTCTTCGAGGTTGCATATCTCGTATTCGTGCTGCTCTCTGACATCGAGAACGATGAACTTGCCGTTTTTCGTTCTCAGCTCATTGAAATCATCTACAGTAATTTCGAGGCTATCGTCCTCAGCGAATCCCGGCACCTCTTCACCGCGTCCTATGCCGCAGAACTCCTGATAGTCTATGAGTTCCCTGATTATCGGGTGCTCACCGCATATCGGGCAGTCCGGGTCTTTCCTCAGCCGCATCTCTCTTATCTTCATCTCCATTACGTCGATAAAAAGCAGCTTTCCGATTAGAGGATTCCCCTTCCCTATTACTAGCTTCACCGCCTCGGCAGCCTGCATGGTTCCTATAATACCGGGCAGAACTCCGAGCACGCCCCCCTCGGCGCAGCTCGGGACGAGACCGGGGGGAGGAGGTTCGGGATAAAGGCAGCGATAACAAGGACCCCTTTTCGCGTCGAAGACACTCACCTGTCCCTCGAATCTGAATATGCTTCCGTAAACGTTCGGCTTTCCGAGGAGTACGCAGGCGTCGTTCACCAGATACCTCGTTGCGAAGTTGTCGGTACCGTCGACCACGATATCGTAATCATTGATTATCTCCATTGCGTTTTCGGATGTGAGCATATTGTTGTATGTTTTGACGTCGATGTCGGAATTAAGCTCGTGTATCCTGGCTTTGGCGGATTCGACCTTTAGCTCCCCGAGGGTTTCTTCGCTGTGTATGATCTGTCTCTGCAGGTTGCTGAAATCGACCACGTCGAAGTCGAGTATCCCCATGTGTCCGACCCCTGCTGCCGCGAGGTAGAGAGCGAGCGGTGAGCCCAGCCCTCCCGCGCCTACGCACAATACCCTTGCATTGACAAGCTTTTCCTGGCCCTCTACTCCTACCTCGGGCATTATGAGGTGTCTTGAGTAACGTCTTATTTGCTCATTAGTGAGACTCATTTTTTATACCGTCCTGTTTAATTGGATTCTGCGTGAGGAATAAAACTAATACAGAAATATGGTTCTTTCAACTCTTAATACGCGGCATCATGCGGCATCGGCAGAGGATGCGTTGAAATTGATATAATCAAGTATAATATATGTTAAGGTCTAAGTCCGGTTTTAACAAGTTAGATACGGTTTGTACCTTAATAGATTCAGCGTCCCCGGATGCTGCATCACCCCGGCCTTTTCGACTATTCAGGCTTTTTAAAATAAAGTGTCAGATTGTCTTGACATCCTTTTATGTTGATTTATATTATATGTCCCTTTGGCAAAATATCTGAAAAGATATTCAGATCTTTGAAAGTTAAATAGCAGATGAGCGGGCGAAGAAGAGCTAAGCAATCCCTTTCATAAGATTATATGAAGAGTTTGATCCTGGCTCAGAGCGAACGCTGGCGGTATGCTTAACACATGCAAGTCGAGCGCGAAAGTGGCTTCGGCCACGAGTAGAGCGGCGGACGGGTGAGTAACACGTGGATAATCTGCCTTCAGGACTGGGATAACTCTGGGAAACTAGGGCTAATACCGGATAAGACCACAGGTTCTATGGAACCAGGGGTAAAAGGCGGCCTTCGGGCTGTCACCGAAAGATGAGTCCGCGTCCCATCAGGTAGTTGGTGAGGTAACGGCCCACCAAGCCGAAGACGGGTAGCCGACCTTAGCGGGTGAACGGCCACACGGGGACTGAGACACGGCCCCGACTCCTACGGGAGGCAGCAGTGGGGAATCTTGGGCAATGGGCGCAAGCCTGACCCAGCGATGCCGCGTGAGGGATGAAGGCCTTCGGGTCGTAAACCTCTGTCAGTAGGAACGATGGGTTTCCGGGCTAATATCCCGGAGACTTGACGGTACTTACAAAGGAAGCCCCGGCTAACTCCGTGCCAGCAGCCGCGGTAATACGGAGGGGGCGAGCGTTGCTCGGAATTACTGGGCGTAAAGGGTCCGCAGGTGGCCTCGTAAGTTAGATGTGAAATCTTAGGGCTTAACCCTGAAACTGCATCTAATACTGCGAGGCTTGAGTCCAGGAGAGGTTGGCGGAATTCCAGGTGTAGCGGTGAAATGCGTAGATATCTGGAGGAACACCAGTGGCGAAGGCGGCCAACTGGCCTGGTACTGACACTCAGGGACGAAAGCGTGGGTAGCGAACCGGATTAGATACCCGGGTAGTCCACGCCCTAAACGTTGGATGCTAGGTGTGGGGATGAAAATCTCTGTGCCGAAGTTAACGCATTAAGCATCCCGCCTGGGGAGTACGGTCGCAAGATTGAAACTCAAAGGAATTGGCGGGGGCCCGCACAAGCGGTGGAGCATGTGGTTTAATTCGATGCAAAGC
>JBIOKC010000075.1:0-9240 GCA_044451425.1 Thermodesulfobacteriota bacterium | reverse complement strand
CCCCTGGACTATATAATAAAATGCGGGGGCCGTGAGGTGATCAGGAATTTAAACATACGCAGGTACATGCCAGATGATGCGGAGGAGATCGCGGCGCTGTTTGCCAAATCAGTAAGGGAGATCGCGATAGAGAAGTATTCCCCCGAAGAGGTCGAGGCATGGGCATCCTATGCCGAGGAAATCGAGGAAATACGGCACAGACTCGCCGAAGGTCTTACTCTCGTCGCCAAAGCCGAGAATAGACTCGTCGCATTCGGTCAGCTAAAACCCTTAGACCACATAGAATTTCTCTATTCGATTAAGGAATACTCGCGACTCGGAATCGCAACTTCTATATACATGCGGCTCGAAGAACATGCGGCGTTAAAGGGAGCGAACTTCCTCACTACCGACGCCAGCAGGGTATCGAAAAGCCTGTTCGAAAAGCTTGGTTTTCGGCTCGTGCATCCTGTTGTGAAAAAGAGGAACGGTGTCGAGCTCGAATGCTTTAATATGAAGAAAGAGTTTGAGTGATTGCCGGGAACATACATCGAGCCGACTAAAAAAACTGTTGATTCAGACCTCTGTCAAGATATATAATCAAAAATATAGATTCGTACGGAGGTCGAAATGAAAGATTCTTCCGGCCAAAAACTGGGCGCTTTTCTCTTCCTCACAGCGCTATGCATCTTTTTTATATTGTGCTTTTATCTCTGGCTCAGTTAAACGGAAAGTATACCGTGACTTGAACATTTGTTGTTTTAATTATCTCGCCATAGAGGCTGACACCGCATTAATGACACGCTCAATGCTTGACCCGTACCCCGACAGTTCCATTTTCGCGCTGTCCGAATATCTGACATATGACATCGCATATATACGGGAAATGCCGTATTTATTAGTGTTCGCAGTGGCATAGTAATTGCTCTCGTTGGACTCTGCAAGAGTAAAAAACTGCAATGGCGAATACCACAGCTACTAAAGAGGAAGCTTCAGGGAAAGTATTACAATATGAACGCTGCATTCACTGCGGCGAAGAGCTTGATTCTTCGAACGTAATCGAATCGAACGGCAAATTGTTCTGTTGTACCGGCTGCAGGACGGTTTACGAGCTGCTGAATACCCTTGGCCTCGATAATTACTATAAAATAAGGGAATCCCTAAATATATCAAAAACCGCCGCTCCCCAGGACGCTTCCGGAGAAGACTACGGTTACCTGAACAGCGAAAGTTTCAGGGATTTATATACAACTGAAGCTAACCCCCTAAGGATGAATTTCTATGTTGAGGGAATAGAATGCGCCGCCTGCCTATGGCTCATAGAGAAAATACCCGACCTAGTGCCCGAAATAGAAACCCTGTCCCTCAACATGTCCAACAACACGGCGGCGGTTAAATTCACATCGGCCGAGAAGTTCTCCTCCTTTCCTGAAATGGCTGGGAAACTCGGGTACAAGGCGCACCCTATCAAGACCGACGAGGACGTAACTAAGCTTAAAAAAAGAGAAAACAGAAGATCCCTTATCAGGCTTTCGGTCGCCGCAGTTTGTGCGGGCAACATAATGCTGCTCTCGGTTGCGATCTATTCCGGCGCACGGGGTGTGTTTGAAGAGCACTTCACGCTCCTCAACCTCATTCTCACCCTCCCTGTAATGACTTACTGCTCGCTGCCCTTCTATAAAAGCGTCCTCGGCTCCCTCAGGGTAGGGCGCGCTACAGTCGATATACCTATCGTGTTCGTCATACTCGCCGGTTCCCTTATCAGTGTGTATAACTTTTTCACGGGAAGCCCTGAAGTCTATTTCGATTCCGTAACCATGTTCGTATTCCTGCTCCTCGTAAGCAGGTATTTCCTGAAAACTGTACAGGGGCGTCTGAGTGGCAGGGAGCCTCTCGGGAAAAACCTTTTCTCTTCGAATCGAGTACTAGTTAGAGACGATGTTGCAAAACAGTTTTTTTTCCAGCCTGTCGAATCCCTCGAGGCGGGGCAAAAAATCAAGCTTTCCATGGGAGACCGCTTTCCCGCCGACGGCCGCCTGCTGTCGCTGGACGCCGAGATCAACCTTTCGGTGCTCACAGGTGAAAACATACCGCAGACGGTCTTGAGAGGCGAGAGTGTTTACGCGGGCTCGTTACTCGATTCCAACGAGGCGGTGCTTGAAGTAACGGGAACAGGTAGCTCGACCAGGATCGGGAGGATACTCGAAGAGGTCGAGAATAATTACCGAAGCAGAATCAGTCTCTCCTCATCCAGCGATAAGTACGCGACTATTTTCACTCTCGCAGTGGGGATAATTGCATTCGCATCGTTCTTTACGGTATATTCGTTTTACGGTACGTCGCAAGCGTTTGAAAGAACTATCGCGTTCATACTGATATCATGTCCGTGTGCCTTTGTATTTATCCTTCCTCTCTCATTAGGTCTCTTCCTCAAATCCGCGTCGGATAACGGGATTCTTATAAAGGACCCGCGGATATTCGATAAGCTTCCGGGAATTAAAAACATATTCTTCGACAAAACAGGCACGCTTACAAACGGCGTTTACAGGATACTCAGCTGGGACACAGACAAGCTACCGGCCGAAGACCTCGCCGCTGTCCTCGCTATTGAGCGCGTGTCGGAGCACCCGGTGGCGAGGGCGGTCGTCGCGTATCTCTCCGGGGAGGAACTCGAACTCCCGGAAGTAAGCGGCTTCAGGCATGTCTACTCGAAAGGTGTGGAAGGCAGGGCCGGAGGACACCTTTACTCGCTTACGGCGGAGAAGGACGAACGGCCACCCAATGAAATCAACGAAATCATAGCCTCAAGGATCGTCATCCGTAAAGACGGGGAATGGTTGTCGGAGATACTCCTCGGCGATTCGCTCAAAGTAGACGCGAAATTCGTCTCTGATGAGCTCAAGAACAGGGGTTATAAGCTCTTTATAATCTCAGGGGATAAGGAAACCAACGTCAGGCAGGTAGCGGAAAAGCTTCAAATACCCTCAGGGGGCATCTTCTGGGAGGAAACTCCCGAGCGGAAATCTCGTATAGTCCGGGAGCACGGCCGCTCAATGATGATAGGGGACGGACTCAATGACGCGGGAGCGCTCTCGTCTTCCGATGTGGGCGTGGCAATACAGGGGAGCGTCGGGGAGAGCATGAAGGTATCCGACGCCTATATATTGAACAACGACCTATTCACTATACTCGACCTCATAGACCACGGCCGGGTTATACACGAGACGGTAAGGAGAAACACCGCTTTTTCGATTACATATAACGTCGTAGCCGGGGCTTTTGCTCTGGCGGGATTTATAAATCCCCTGGCAGCTGCGGTGCTTATGCCGCTCAGCTCGGTACTTCTCATTGTTTCATCGATATACGGTCAGCACAAATTGAGACTCAAAAAAAGAGAGGCGCGGACATGAATATTATTTTTCTTACACTCGGTGTGTCGATCGGAATCGCCCTTATTTTCCTGGCCGCTTTTATATGGGCAGCCGGCAAAGGCCAATACGACGACCTCGAAACACCGGGACACAGGATGTTGCTCGAAGACGATTACGACACTGATACGAAAACGGACACAAACAATGATAACACTAAGGAGGATTCGGATAAATGAGCGATGTTAGAGCGGGAAGCACTACTATAACGGAAAAGATTTATTACGACGACGTGATAGTAAAGAAATTTATTTATGCGACTATATTCTGGGGGGCCGCTGCATTTTTAGTAGGGTTACTCGCTGCGCTTGAGCTTGCTTACTGGCCTGCAAACCTAGAACTGCCCTGGCTCACTTTCGGAAGGATAAGACCGCTTCACACGAATGCGGCTATATTCGCGTTCGGAGGTAATATAATTTTTGCGGGCATATACCACTCGACGCAACGGTTGCTGAAAACGCGAAACTACTCCGATTTCCTGAGTAATTTTCATTTCTGGGGATGGCAGCTCATCATAGTGGGCGCTCTGATAACGCTCCCTCTCGGTTATTCACAAGGCAAGGAGTACCACGAACTCGAATGGCCGATCGACATAGCCATAGCCGTAGTCTGGGTGGTCTTCGCCGTAAATTTCTTCGGTACTATCGCGATAAGAAGGGTGAAGCACCTCTATGTAGCGATATGGTTTTACATAGCGACCGTAGTAACGATCACTATTCTTCACGTAGTGAACTCCATAGAGATTCCTGTAGCGATGTTCAAAAGCTATCCGGTCTATGCAGGGGTTCAGGACGCACTCGTTCAGTGGTGGTATGGACATAATGCGGTCGCCTTCTTCCTTACGACCCCGTTCCTGGGGCTCATGTACTACTACATTCCCAAGGCGGCTAACAGACCGATATACAGCTACAGGCTCTCTATAGTACATTTCTGGTCTCTCGTCTTCATATACGTCTGGGCGGGCCCGCACCATCTATTGAACTCGGCGCTTCCTGACTGGGCACAGACCTTGGGGATGGTATTCAGCATAATGCTGTGGGCTCCGAGCTGGGGCGGCATGATAAACGGTCTTCTAACGCTGAGGGGCGCGTGGAACAAGCTCCGTACAGACCCGATAATCAAATTCCTCGCAGTAGCCGTTACATTCTATGGTATGTCGACATTTGAAGGCCCGCTGTTATCGATAAAATCGGTGAACTCCCTTGCGCACTACACGGACTGGATCATCGCACACGTGCACGGCGGCACACTGGGCTGGAATGGTTTCCTGACATTCGGAGTCATCTATTATCTCGTGCCCAGACTCTGGAATACGAAAATGCACAGCGAGAGGCTAATGAACTGGCATTTCTGGATCGGGCTGCTCGGCATACTCATCTACTATATTTCCATGTGGGCAAGCGGCATCACGCAAGGTCTTATGTGGAGGGCTATAGGTGATAACGGCCAGCTCGTATATCCCGACTTCGTCGAGACGGTAATCAGAATAAAACCTCTCTATTACGTGAGGTTCGCAGGGGGCGTGCTTTACCTTACAGGTTTCCTCCTCCTTATATACAACGTATGGGTGACTATCGCCAGAGCTCCCAAAGGCGTGACTGCTCAGGCCGTAGTAGTACCGGCGCGATCTGCCGATACAATGCCCATAGGGACGGGCCACAGAAAGCTCGAGGCCCTATCGGCCGTCTTTACAGTTCTGCTGCTCATAGCGGTTCTCGCTGGGTCAATATTCGAGATCATACCGACGCTCTCGATCTACAAATATCTCCCGACGACGACAAAGACCGAGCCTTACACACCGCTCGAGCTCGCCGGCAGGGACGTGTATATACAAGAGGGCTGCTACTTATGTCATTCTCAGATGATAAGGAAGCTTCCTTATGACGTTCTCAGATTCGGGGCAAGCTCTACCATTGAGGATTCGATGTACGACCACCCCTTCCAGTGGGGGTCAAAGAGGAACGGCCCCGACCTTGCGAGGGTCGGCGGGAAATACCCCGATATGTGGCATCTCCGACACATGATGAACCCCCGCGAGATAACGCCGAAGTCCATAATGCCCTCATACCCGTGGCTCGCAACGACAAAGATAGACTATAACATCCTGAGAAAGAAACTAAGTGTGATGAAAATGCTGGGCGTGCCTTATAACGAAGAGGAAGTTGCGAACGCGGATATAAACGCGGAAAAGCAGGCAGACGTCATTTATCAAGGTCTCCTGAGCCAGGACCCTTCTCTGACCTCGGTCAAAGACACGGAAGTGATTGCGATAATCGCATATCTCCAGTGCCTTGGTAAAAAGACGTCACAGCAGGGGGTTGCATCATCCACCAGATAGGTTTGTCTTATTTCAAGGATATAGAGATCATTATCGCTGCCCTGGTCATATTCCTGTTGGCTTTCGTGGTGATCGTGATCTGGGCATTGAAGAGGCCCGAGAAAGAGATAGAGGAAATGGAGAACCTGCCGCTCGAGAACGAGAGCGTCGAAAAAAAGGAGGAGACGAATGAATGACAAAGAAAAACTGATTGAAGACCACGATTATGACGGCATCAGGGAGCTCAACAACCCTCTGCCTGGATGGTGGCTCATGACATTTTACATCTCGATAATCTTTGCCATGATATATTTCGCGTATTACCAGTTTTTCGGCGGACCTACTCTTAACCAGGAGCTCTCCAAAGAAATGAGTTCTATCAAGGCAGCACAGGAGAAGAGCGAGGTGACGGGGGGAGAGACGAAATCCCAAAAGGACTATCTGGCTCTCCTATCGAACCCGGAAGCCATCGCAAAGGGTAAGGCGGAGTTCCTTGCCAAGTGTATGCCCTGCCACGGCGACAAGGGTCAGGGGATTATAGGACCCAACCTCACGGACGATTACTGGATTCACGGTGACGGGTCGATACCCGCTATACTAAAAGTTATGAACTCCGGGGTTGCCGATAAGGGAATGCCTTCCTGGAAAGGCGTCATACCCCCCGATCTCCAGGCCGATGTAGCTGCTTATGTATACAGCATTCATGGTTCAAACCCTCCAGGGGCGAAAGCGCCTCAGGGAGAAAAGATAGAAAGAAGATGAAAGTACTTGATCAGAGGCACCTTCCGGACGAACGGCCGGCCACTATGGATGAAAAGGGGAGAAGAGTATTTATTTTCCCCTCGCAGGTTACGGGCTTCTGGAGAAACCTGAGAACCATCGTCGAGATTTTTCTGGTCATCTTCTTCCTTGTGCTCCCATGGATCAAGATAGGGGGTCATCAGGCCATCCTCCTCAATATAGGGGAGAGGAAATTCTCAATATTCGGCCTCACGTTCTGGGCGCACGACGCCCCCCTAATCTTCTTCATACTCGCGTTCCTGACCATCGGGCTCGCGTTCGTAACAGCCGTATGGGGGAGGATATGGTGCGGCTGGTCATGCCCGCAGACGGTATTCATCGACGGTATATTCAGGAGGCTCGAATATCTAATTATCGGGAGCCATATACAGCAGCGGAACCTGGCACAGGCCCCATGGGACCTGAAAAAATTTTTCAAATTGTCTATCCTGTGGTCACTCTTTACAATCGTGAGCCTCGTGATCGCACACAGCTTCCTCGCATATTTCGTGGGGGCCGACAGGCTCGTCGAGATGACCCAGCACAATCCGGGCCAAAACTGGACTATCTTCCTTATAATGGCGTTCCTCACCGCGATATTCCTGTTCGATTTCGGGTGGTTCAGGGAGCAGTTCTGTATAATCGTGTGCCCATACGGCAGGTTCCAGTCAGTGCTAATGGACGAGGACTCACTCACGGTTTCATACGATCCGGAGAGGGGGGAACCCAGGCGGGGGAGTGTCAAGCCCGGCGAGACCGAAGGCGATTGTATCAACTGCTACAAGTGCGTAGCCGTATGCCCAACCGGAGTAGACATAAGGAACGGGCTTCAGCTCGAGTGCATCGGATGTACGGCGTGCATAGATGCCTGCGACGAGGTAATGGAGAAGATCGAAAAGCCCAAAGGCCTTATAAGATACGCTACAGGGAGAGCTCTCCAGGGACTAAAGACAAAGTGGTTTAAGCCCAGAGTCGCCATTTATGTAGTGCTTCTCATCGCAGTCGTGAGCGCTCTAATAGTATCGATAAACCGGAGAGAGGATATCGCAATTACGATTCTCCGCGCAAAGGACACCCCTTTCCAGATGGTTAGAAACGATGACGGGAGTGAAGAGATAATAAACCATTTCAAGATGCACATGAAAAATCAGACTTTTGACGATGTGAGTCTCAAGATGACGCTCCCCGAAGAATTGAAGCGCAAGAATGTCGAGATCATATCCCAGAGCGAAACGTTCGATATCGGAGCCGGAAAAGACCTCACCGTTCATATCTTCGTCAAATTCCCCAAAGATGTTATCGGGACCAAGGGGAGCGAAGCCATAAAGCTCAATTTCACGGATACGAAGAATAATAAAATTGAGACCGAGGAGGATCTCGAGCTTGTCGGACCTAAGTCAATTTAGCGAGATAATAGGCCGCTGGTCATATTTATCGGTGCCCGCAGGCGTACTCATCGCGAGCCTCGTGGGAAGCTCCCACTGCGCCGCGATGTGCGGTCCTATAGCAATCACTGTCAATAATAAGATAGGGTACCTTCCTCTCTATCATGTAGGGAGGCTCCTGAGCTACCTTTCACTAGGCATGCTGGCAGGGCTATTGGGTGAAAAATTCCTCAGCAACAACTACCCGTTTATTTCTACATTGTCATTAGTTCTCCTGTCCTTATTCCTCGTCTACACAGGCGTCAACCTCGTGAGAGGAAAACAAATTGAACTCATACCCGGAAGGTTCGTCACTTCCCTGCTCGCAGTTCCGGCACGCTGGTCGCTTGCTCAGACAAGACCCCTCGCAGCTTTAACACTCGGCCTCGTGAATGGATTCATCCCGTGCGGCTGGGTATATATTTTCGTAATCGGCGCTGTCGCAGCAAAAACCCCGTTGTACGGCGGTGCCGTACTCTTTATATTCTGGCTGGGCACAGTGCCGGCGTTGTCTTTCATACCGTATGCATATAAAAAATCGATGAGAGTCGCGCCGAAAAAGCTGAGCATGGTAGCCGGGATGATTTTGATACTCGTCGGTCTCGCCAATTTTGCTTTTCACATGATACCGTCTGACAAAATCGACCACAGCAATTCAGTATGCAGGGTTGCGGGCGGCGTTTCCGAAAGTAACCCCGTTCATATTAGCAAATAGCAGCGGGCAGAATTGAGGTCTCCGTATTTACCCCGAAGAAGGTCTATATAATAAATAATCGTTAAAACATAAATGATGAGCCGCTTTTGGATGCTTTTCGTATGCGGAAGAATGAATGGAGATGGTGTACCGGATACCCTACTCGACCCCGTATTGCTTGATCTTTCTATAAAGTGTGTCCCTGGAGATACCGAGGATTTCCGCCGCCTTGGACTTATTTCCCTTGCATTCTCTCAAGGCCTGCTCGAGCGCGAACTTCTCGAGCCTGTCTAGCGCAAGGAGCTGGTGTTCAGCGCTTTTCGACTGCTGCCAGAGGAGATGCTCCTTGAGCTCTCTTTCAGTTATAGTATTCTTGTTCATGGGCATGACTGCGATGATGCCTTCAATAAGGTTCTCGAGCTCTCTGATATTCCCGGGGAAATGATAGTTATAGAGCGAGTTGAATGCCCCTTCCGAGAGACCCTTCACCTTTTTCGAATATTTTTTATTAAACCTGTTGATGAAATGATCGATGAGAAGAGGAATATCCCCCCTCCTCTCTCTCAAGGGCGGAAGCTCTATAACTATAACGGCGAGCCTGAAGAACAGGTCTTCCCT
>JBIOKC010000074.1:0-9338 GCA_044451425.1 Thermodesulfobacteriota bacterium | reverse complement strand
TTTTAATGAGATATGATTAATTGCGAACTATGATTCTTAAAAACACCGCATCTGCCTTAACCGGTGTACGGTATCCATGTGCTGAATGCAGGTAGTACTTGCTCGTTGCATATCTCTGAAACTGGTCGCCCAGATAAACCTTCAAGTACTATCTTGGTCTTTGTTTTAGAGTCCCGTCTCCTTCGCTTCATTGCTGCCCTCCCACTGTTTTTTATAGATATTTTACTAGCTTATTGTTACTAGCGTCTTAATGGGGAGCAGGATAAAGATACAATCATGAGATATAACCCCAGCGCAAAGAGCTATCACAAACTTAGGACAAGGAACGCGGGGTCAGTCAAATTCGTAGAATTTCATGTGGTTATGGATTATACGCTCAGCTTTGTAAAGTCCCATGAAATAGCGGAGCAGATAGTGGATGAGATTAAAGAAAAAATAGGGAATTCGGAAGTTGCAGTTCATGTCGACCCCCCGACAAGCGTTAAATCAAGTGATAATACCCTGTAAACAAACGATTTTCGCTGCAGCTAAAATATTTGTTGAGCCGGACTAATCCGTTAGGAATAATTGAAGTTAGAGGCATTACAGCTGGAATTTGTAACTTTTATAGTACGATTGAGGTTTATATAGTCAGTAAGTGTTTAAGGGAGAGAGAAATGAAAAAAATAATATTATCCATTTTGATAATGACCGCTTTTATTTTGGTGGTTCCGGCCGCAAGCATGGCTCGTAACGGACGTGGATATTATGGACAGGGATATAATCATGGATATAACAATCGCGGATATTATAATCACGGCTACGGGCATTATTACAACGGATACTACGGACATAATTACTATGGAGGGCCTTATTTCTCAACCAGCTTCTTTTTCGGAGCGCCTCTAGCATATTATCCCGCGCCGCCCTCATACTACGGACCCCCTCCGCCCGTTGTGTATTATCCGTCCCCGCCGCCTGTATACTACGCGCCGCCTCCGTCCGGACAAATATATTTCGGATTCTCAATTCACTAGTCCCACGGGAAGGGAGCCTGATACTAAGGAACTATTTATAGTAACTCACGTTACTAATCCGTTGAGATCAAGGGGATAAGTGTATTTTTCGGAAGATATGTAGTCTCATCAGCCGGAAATAGCCGAATATCAGACCGTCCTGCCCTTTTCAGTCAGAAATTATCTGGTACTCTCATAATCTCATCAAGGATTATCACCTCCAGAAATCTGTGGATATTCTCTCATAAATACATGATAAAAGCGGTCATATTCGATATGGACGGAGTAATGATAGAAAGCGAGCCGCTCTGGGAAAAAACAGAGAGGATACTGCTCGCGCGGAGAAATATAGATTACAGCCCCGAATACAGGGACCTGATCGTGGGCTTGAATCAAAATGATTCGGGCAAACTTTTGAGAGAAACTTTCTCGCTTAAGGAATCAGTCGATGAAATTATTTCTGAAAGGGTAGATATATTGACCGAGATTTACAAAGAAGAACTCGAAGTATTACCTGTTCTGACCCCGCTTTTGAAAGATCTAAGACTGAGGGAATACCTCCTGGCCGTAGCATCCAGTTCACCGCTCAGGGTAATTAATTTTGTTCTCGGTATGTTCTCACTCCATCAATACTTCGACGCCGTAGTTTCAGGGGAATGCACTGAAAACGGGAAACCTCACCCTGATATATACCTCCATACCGCAGAGCGGCTCGGTGTAAAGCCATCGGAAAGTGTCGCGATAGAAGACTCGATTAACGGAGTGAGATCCGCGAAAAGCGCCGGAATGTACTGCATAGCCATCCCGGACAAAAGACTCAGCCGGGAAGAGTTCGAAAGAGCCGACCTGATTCTCGAGAGGATGGAAGAGCTAAATATCGGAGTGATAGAAGGGTTAAAAACCTGAGCAACATCCGCACCATTCAATTAGACCGAATTATCCACATTTTTCCGCAAACTGCTCATCCGTCATGATCAGGTAAATTATCCCTTCTATGAAAGCCACGATCGCCGGTATGAATGTCCAGCAAAACAATATATAAACAATTCCCCAATCGACGCGGCCTAGGTAAAACTTGTGTATGCCTATCCCGCCGAGCAAGAGTGCAAAGATAGCGGCAGTAACTCTGTTCCCTCCGCTTTTAGATGCAACTCCGGGTTGTCTTACGCCGCATTTAGGACATATCTCAGCCTTGATATTTATTTGTTCGCCGCAATTCACACAGTATTTAAGACCCTCGGGCATATCTGCAAGCTCCTCCATAAATTTGTCGATAAGACAGCCAATTATCGCACAATATGCGCAGAAGTGTCAAGAATAAACTAATAAATGAACAAGACTAGAGCGATTTGTGCACGGGTGGGGCCATAAATTCGGGGCCGACAGGGTCTTTTATCGTGTCTTCGAGAATCTTATCGATGGCGCCAAAGTCTTCTCGATTGAGAGACCATCCCATAATCCCCTCGATAGGTTCGAGCTGTTCGGGACGCCTCGCTCCCCAGAGGGCAATGTGGCCGGGCCCCATGTCGAGCATCCAACGGATCGCGAGATGTATCACGCGTTTTCCGTATTTCTTCTGAGCGTAATGATCAAGTTTTTCTACCGCTTTCAAATACTGCCCGAACCTCGGCTGTTTGAACTTAGGATCCGCTTTGCGTATGTCGTCCCCTTCGAACTTTGTATCCTCTTTCATCCTTCCGCTCAAAAGGCCTCGGCATATCGCCCCATAAAAAAGCATCGTGACCCCGTTCGTATCGCAATAAGGCAGGACATCGCGCTCGATCTCACGCTCGAACAAATTGTAAGGCGGCTGGCATATATGGAGGGGGGTTATAGTCCTGAATATATCCATCTGTTCGGTCGAATAATTACTCACGCCTATAGCCCTGATCTTCCCCGACTTATCAAGCTCGTTCATCGCTTGAGCGGCCTCTTCAATCGGGGTATCGAAATCGGGCCAGTGTACTTGGTATATGTCTATGTAATTCGTCCGGAGCCTCTCAAGAGAATCTTCGATCTCTTTCATAATGCGGGTCCGTGAAGAGTTGCGGTACACCTTACCGCTCGTCCAGTCGAGACCCACTTTGGTTGCGACGACCACCTTTTCCCTCTGCCCGTATTCTGTAAGCGCCTTCCCCACGATTTCCTCTGATCTTCCTAACCCGTATATCGCGGCTGTATCAACAAGTGTAATACCCTTACCCAGGGCGGCCAAAACAGTATCAATCGACTCGCGCTCCTCGCTCCGCCCCATGGCCCCCCCACCTATCGCCCAGCAGCCGAGACCTATACGCGAAGATTCGATGTCAGTCCCTTTTATCTTGGTATATTCCATTTGATAGTACCTCCTCGAATAGCCCACATTTCCAGCCTGATTAAAACATCAGTCCTAACGTCCGCAGCATACAACAATATTATGCATCAATCTTGCCCGTCCGATATTGCTCCTCCCATCCGTTTATGAAGCACGGGCTTATTTTAATGTTAACTTAACTTACCATTTGACTTTAGATAAGTCAGCTATAAGATATAATTATAGAATCATGAAAAGATTTTTGAGCCTTTTTCTAGTCGTAAATGTTCTCGTATGCTACGGCGGGTTCTTCCGAAGCGCCATCGCTTCGGAAGGTTCGACGCAGGGAAAATCCGGCTCCGGTTGCCATTCGATGAGTCACGAGATAAATAAAACCGGCAAAGAGAATACACCCAAAATCATTAACAATTCCGACAATAACAAAAGCTCCTGCTGTTTTGAAAGTCTGACAAACACACACCCTGACCTAAACGCTAAGATTGAAATAATATCGATCGACAAATCACAGTTGGCAGTTCTTAACGAAGGTAAAAACAACCTCAATAAAATTCTGGACAACTCTCTCAGAGAGCACGATCCGCCCGATTTACAGATTTCAAATTCCACATTTTTACTATAATTTCATCTATTCCATCCGATCCCCGTACTGCCTGACGATATAGCACAGGCGGCAAGGGATTCTTGCGTTTTCCATAACACAACATTTTAAAAGTTTAGAGGTGTTTCCCTCTGCACTGGAGGCAAATATATGAAAGTAATATTCGGAACATTATTTCTAATTTTATTCTTGACTCAGCAATTGTTCGCGCAGGAAGTCGTGACGTTAGATGCTTTAGTAAACGAGGCGCTCCAAAATAACCCCGATATAAAAGCGGCTAAAGCGAGGTGGGGAGCTTCTACCAAGCGCCCCTCACAGGAAGGGACTCTACCCGACCCTATGATAGGAATAGACTGGCAGAACGTAAGTTTCGACGGCATAACGCTCGATGACGACCCTAATAGCATGCTGAGACTCTCATTCGAGCAGGAGATCCCGTTTCCCGGAAAGCTCTCGCTAAAAGAAAAAATAGCGACCAGAAGCTCCGAAGCCGAGGAAAAATCCTATCAGGCAACCGAGAGAAGAGTTATTGCCAATCTCAAAGCCGCCTATTACGATTGGTATCTTGCGGAAAAGGCAATAGAGATCACCAAAAGGAATAAGGAACTTCTCCAAAAATTCACCAAAATCGCAGAAGTTAAGTATGAAGTCGGAAAGGGCATACAGCAGGACGTGCTCAAAGCGCAGGTCGAGACATCCAAGATAATCGAGGAACTCGAGGTCTTCAAGCAGAAAAGAGAGATAATCGAGGCGAGAATAAACAGCATACTCAACCGACAGCAGGACTCACCGCTCGGCAATCCCGAGGATATAGAAAAAACACCCCTGACCCTGACTTCGGAGGAGGTAAGCAAGCTCACGAAGGAAAACGCCCCTATCCTGTCAATGAAAGAGCGTCAGATTGCGAAGGATGAGGAAGCCCTCAATCTGGCTCAAAAGCAGCTTTATCCCGACTTCGTGATTGGGGCCTCACCGGGGATAATGGGACGGCAGGGAAACGGAGTTGACGGAATCTGGGAGGTATCTCTAGGACTCAGGGTGCCGCTTTATTTCTGGAGAAAGCAGAAGCCCGGTATAGAGGAGGCGGCACTCGAGTTAAAAGGGGCACAGGAAGAGTACAGCTCAACAAATCAGGAACTTAACTACAGTGTTAAGGAGAGCTATGTAAACGCAAGGACGGCAGAGAACCTAATGAACCTCTATCAGAAGGGGATAATCCCTCAGTCGAGGCTCGCACTCGAATCAGCGGTTTCCGGCTACCAGGTGGGGGCCGTCGACTTCCTCACCCTGATCGACAGCATGGTGTCCTTATTCAGCTTCGAGCTCGAATACGAGAGACAGCTCACCGAATACCAGAAAGCTCTGGCGAAGATAGAGGAGTTGTCCGGAGCCGAATTAACGCACCAATCCGAGATCAAAGGAGAATCACGATGAAGGGGAAAAAAGGAATAAAGGCGGTTACGGTTTTAATCCTCATCGCTGCCATTTTTTTCGCTGCTTATAAATACGGGTATACGATACCGGGGCTTAAAGAGATACCGTTTTTCTCATGGGGACACCGGCACCAGTGGCGTCCCGTCCTGACAAAAGATGGAGAGATCGACTACTGGACATGCGCCATGCACCCTTCCGTCAGGATGAAGGAGCCGGGTAAGTGTCCAATATGCGGAATGGATCTCGTTCCGGTCATGAAAAAAACGGACCAAAAGACCGAGCCTTCCTCCGGGAACGGTGAGAAAGAAACTACGGCGAAATCCGAGAGTTCGAGTGAAATGGGTACTATGGACCATAGCATGCCCGGGATGGAAATGCCTGCACCTGCACCCGTAACCGGAAAAGGGGAATCCGGGTCCCGATTCACAGTCAGCCCTGAGAGACAGCAGTTAATCGGGGTTAAAACGGAGCCCGTCGCAATGCGCTCCATGGACAAATCGATAAGGACAGTAGGCAGAGTAACTCTCGATGAAACTAAAATCACAAAAATAAATACGAAATTCAGCGGGTGGATAGATAAGCTCTACGTCGACTATACGCTCGAGCAGGTGAAAAAAGGAGACCCTCTTTTTTCCATATACAGCCCAGAGCTCGTCTCGACCGAAGAGGAGTACCTGCTCGCGCTGCGCTCGAAAAAGATACTCTCGGACAGTGAATTCCCGGAAATCTCTGGCGGGGCTGACTCGATCCTCGATGCGACCAGGAAGAGACTCGAGCTTTGGGATATATCGGAGGGGCAGATAAGGGAGCTGGCACGTACCGGGAAGGTAAAGGAAAGCCTCGTTATCTATTCCCCGGCCTCCGGCCATGTAATAGAAAAGAACGCTTTTCAGAATATGTACGTCGAGCCCAACATCTCCCTCTATACTATAGCTGACCACTCGGACGTGTGGGTCGAAGTGGACATATACGAGCAGGAAATACCCCTCGTCAAATTGGGGGACCATGCCGTAATGACGCTTGAATCGCTCCCCGGAGAGGAGTTCCACGGGAAAGTCACCTTCATTCCGCCGCACCTCGACATGAAGACGAGGACCGTAAAGGCGCGTCTCGAATTTCCAAACCCCGATATGAAACTGCTCCCTGAAATGTATGCCGACGTGAGTATAGATGTCCCGCTCGGGGAGAGATTGACGATACCCGAGTCCGCGGTGCTGCGAACAGGGAAAGCTGACCTAGTATTCGTCGACAAGGGCGGCGGGAGCATGGAGATAAGGAAAGTGGAGCTCGGTGATAACGCCGGGGGGTATTACGAGGTGATTAAAGGACTAAGGGAAGGAGATATGGTCGTCTCCAGAGCGAATTTTCTTATCGATTCGGAAAGCAATATACAGGCTGCCGTCGCCTCATGGAATGATGAGAAAGCGGATGAGAGCATGAAATCCCACGAAGGACATTGATAAGACGGCAGGAGCACAGCGCGATGAATATAAATACCCCAAACAAATATGCTTAGATCTCTTAGAGAGATATTAAAAGGAAAGGATCGATGATAAACAAAATCATAGAGTACTCCGCAAAGAACACGTTTTTGACGATCACCATAGTCGCTTTCCTCGCCGTCTGGGGATATTGGGCGATGAGAAACACTCCGCTTGACGCTATACCCGACCTCTCGGACGTACAGGTCATCGTCTCTACAGACTGGGAGGGGAGAAGCCCGGACCTGATAGAAGACCAGATTACGTACCCTATAGTCACGAGCATGATAGCCGCTCCTAAAGTGAAACTCGTGAGAGGTCAGTCGATGTTCGGCACTTCGCTGGTATATATAATTTTCGAAGACGGGACCGATATATATTGGGCGAGGAGCCGTGTGCTCGAATATTTAAACGAGGTCAGGGGAAAGCTTCCCGAAGGGGTCAATCCGACACTGGGTCCGGACGCCACAGCAGTCGGATGGGTTTACGAATACACACTCGTGGATGAATCCGGCAAACATGATCTGGCAGAGCTCCGCTCATTTCAGGACTGGTATCTACGTTACTGGCTGGAGTCGGTGCACGGAGTAGCCGAGGTCGCGAGCGTCGGGGGTTTCGTCAAACAGTACCAAGTGGAGATCGACCCAAATAAACTTATAGCCTACGACATACCTATCAATCAGGTGATAGAAGCAATCAGAAAAAGCAATAACGATGTCGGCGGCAGGGTTGTGGAATTCGCATCTACCGAGTATTACGTGAGGGGTAGAGGCTACATAAAATCCATAGATGATATTGAGAATATCATGGTGGGAACGAACGGGAACGGGACGCCGGTCTACGTCCGCGATGTCGGCAACGTGGAGCTCGGTCCCGATATCAGGAGAGGCGTTGCAGAACTCGACGGGAAAGGGGAGACAGTCGGGGGAATCGTCGTCATGCGCTATGGCGAGAATGCTCTCGATGTTATACGAAGGGTGAAAGAGAAGATCGAAGACATTAATCCGTCTTTACCTCAAGGAGTGAGAATCGTAGCCACTTATGACCGCTCGGACCTTATACTCCGCGCAATAGAGACGCTTAAGGGGACTCTCATCGAAGAAATGATCATAGTGAGTCTGGTCATAATTGTTTTCTTGCTCCATTTCAGAAGCGCGGTGATACCGATTCTAACTATACCTATAGGGATTCTCCTGGCATTCATACCTATGCACTACATGCACCTCAACTCCAACATCATGTCGCTCGGGGGGATCGCCATTGCCATTGGGGCGATGGTCGATGCCTCTATAGTCCTCATTGAAAACGTGCACAAAAAGCTTGAGAAATGGCAGTCGGAAGGAGAGATGGGATCCAGGTTCGACGCTATTCTCAACGCGATGAAAGAAGTAGGAAGACCCCTTTTCTTTTCCATACTCGTTATCACGGTATCTTTTCTACCTATCTTCACTCTGGAATACCAGGAGGGAAGGCTATTTAAGCCCCTGGCATTCACAAAAACATTCACTATGTTTTTTTCATCCCTGCTTGCAATCACGATCACTCCCGCTTTAATAGCCCTTCTCATAACAGGAAAAGTAAAACCGGAGGAGAAGAACCCCATGAACAGATTCCTGATAGGGCTCTATGACCCGGTGGTACGGTTCGTTCTCCGTTTCAAAAAAACCGTTTTATTAACATCAGTCGCAATACTGATCCTGACAATTTTCCCCTTTCTCAAGCTCGGCTCCGAGTTCATGCCTCCTCTCAACGAGGGAACGATACTCTACATGCCGACCGCCGTGCCCGGCATGTCTATAACAGAATCCGCCAAGATCCTGCAGATACAAGACAAGATGCTCATGAAATTTCCCGAGGTGGAGAGGGTTTTCGGCAAGATCGGGCGCTCGGAATCGGCTACCGACCCGGCCCCTCTCAGCATGGTCGAAACTGTCATAACGCTCAAGTCGGAGAGCGAATGGCGGACTGGAATGACCTGGGACAAGCTCATTTCCGAAATGAATCAAACTGTGAAGTTCCCAGGCATGGCGAACATATTCTGGATGCCGATTCAGACTAGGACCGAGATGCTGACCTCGGGCTTTAGAAGCAATCTGGGAATCAAGGTATTCGGCCCCAGTCTCAAAACTATCGAGGAAATAGGCATTCAGATAGAGAAGGTGCTCTCGAAAGTCCCCGGGACAAGAAGCGCGTTTGCGGAAAGGATCACTGGCGGATATTTCCTCGACTTCGATATCGACAGGGAGAAGGCAGCAAGGTATGGGCTCAATGTGGGGGACGTAGAGGATGTGATAGAAACCGCAATAGGGGGCAAGAACATATCCCAGACAGTCGAGGGACAGGAGAGATATCCGATAAACGTCAGATATCCGAGAGAATTGAGAACCGATCTGGACAAACTGGAGAGGGTGCTCGTCGCAACTCCATCAGGAGCGCAGATACCAATAAGCCTCCTCGCAGATATCCGGTTCAATTCGGGTCCGCCCGAGATAAGGAACGAGAACGGACAGAAAGTT
>JBIOKC010000073.1:0-9370 GCA_044451425.1 Thermodesulfobacteriota bacterium | reverse complement strand
GTCCCCGCCGTAATAACCCCCGTTATATCCGTAGCCGTAATTGACGAAGCTGATTCCGATCTCGATGAAGAAGTTATTGTCCGGGGGAAGCGGCGACCAGCCCACGTACCCGGGCGACTGGTACCACGATACCCACGCTGGAGCCCATACGGTACCCGGAATCCAGAGCCACCCGTAATAGGGATCGTATATCCACCTGCCATAATGATATGTCGCCCAGCCCCAGGGCTCATACGATATCCATGTCCACCCCTGATTTGACCACGCCCATTGACCGTCTGCGTAAGGCTGCCAGCCGGCGCCTACCTGCGTCGGATACCATCCGTACCCATATCCGTCAACGGGAACCCAGCTTCCGTACGGAGCCAATGAATCAAAAAAGAGGTTGAAGCTGAAAGAAGCGTCTGCTTGGGCTTCTTCTTCCATGTCCGCAATTTCCGCGTAGTCACAGCCTACTAATAACGCAATCGCTAAAATTAAAACAGTTAATTTACTTCTCATTTTGTTTATACTCACTCCTTGATTTCTACCCTACCATATCAAACTAAAGCCAAGAACTAAATGTTTCACAGCAAATAAAAATGTATCTTCTTACACACGGACTGTATGATTTCACACACTAACGCGATTAGATATTAGGGTTACCGCTGTTACCGAAAAGAGTCGGTGGGAATGTCGTGGTTAAAAAAACATGTGAGAATGTATTAATATTTCTGGTTGGTTCTATTGCGTTTTCTCTCCAGCAGCTCTTCATACAATTTCAGGTACTTTATGCCGGAGCTCTTCCAAGAAAAGTCTTCTTTCATCCCTCTGGATATGAGCTCATTCCATGCGTTCTCATCCTCGTAAACCGTTATTGCCCTTAGAAGCGCATCGAGCATCCTGACCTTCGAAAATTCATAGAAGATAAATCCGTTCCCCGTCTTATTATCCTCCGAATAGTCCCTCACAGTATCGATCAGTCCCCCTGTTCCCCTGACGACCGGAATTGCTCCGTATCTGAGCGCGATGATCTGTCCGAGCCCGCACGGCTCGAACCGGGACGGCATCAGAAACATATCGGAGCCCGCGTAGACCTTCCTCTCGAGCGCATCGTTGTTCACAGCCACAGTTACGGACAGGTTTTCCTTCCACCTCTTTGCGGCTTTCCCAAGCATAAGCTCGTATTTCTCTACTCCGGCGCCAACGACGGCGACCTGGTATCCGAGATCGAGTATCTGCCGAACGGAATCGAGCAGGAGGTCTATTCCCTTCTGCTCCGTCAGCTTGGATACGACACCGAGCAGAGGTTTATCCCCAACGGGATCGAGACCCAGCTCTTCTCTCAGTCTCGTCTTGTTCATTTTTTTATTTTCCACACTCCCGGCGCCGTAATTCTCGAATATCGACTCGTCTCTCTCCGGGTCCCATTCCTCGTAGTCTATTCCGTTAAGTATTCCTATCAGGTTGTCCCGGTCCCTGGAAATCCATTTGAGAACAGCATCGAGGCCGTAGGCGAACTCCCTCTTCTTAATCTCCGCGGCATAAGTTGGGCTGACTGTTGTGACGAGGTCCGAGTAGATGATGCCGCCCTTCAGGAGGTTCGATTTGCCGTAGAGCTCGAGACCCTGAGAAGTAAAGAGGAATTCGGGAAGCCCGAATTTGTCGAGCACGTTTCTCTCATACTGACCCTGGTACGAGATGTTGTGTACGGTGAACACGACTCTCGTATCCTTGAAGAACGGGTCGTCCCTAAGGTGCTTCCTCCACCTGAGGCAAATCGGGATAAGTGCCGTCTGCCAGTCGTGACAATGGATGATATCCGGCCTGAAATCAAGCGCCTTCGCTATCTCGAGCGAACCCAGGGACAGGAAGCCGAACCTGAGATCGTTGTCTTCGTAGTCTCCCTTGGGCGTGGAGTAGATGTATCTCCTGCCGAAATACTCCTCATTCGAGAGCAGATTGACTTTGATGCCGCTCGACTCTATCTCCCTTATCGCGCCCTCGACTGGGAGCCAGTCAATGCACATTACGAGTTTCTTCGATACGAGCTTGGGTTTTATTCCGAGCCTCGAGAGCTTCGCCCTTATCCTCCTGTAATACGGGATGACGACTCTCACTTCACATCCAAGTCCCGCAAGTTTCTTGGGCAAAGTTCCTATGACGTCTGCGATTCCGCCGATTTTGACAAAGGGCTCCATTTCGGAGGCTACGAAGAGGATTTTCATTTTCTATTGATGACCTAACGATAAAATTTAGAAGCCGATACAATGTTAATTACATTAAGGATAAACTCAAATCATTCGCTTTTTTCATACTCCCGAAGCCTGGAGATGAACCTCCCCGCGTTTTCCTCTATCACATCGGGATCGATCTTCCTTGAGCCGCCGAGGAGCGCGCTTGATACGCCGACTGCAGAAGCACCCGATTTTATAAAATCAATGAAGTTGTCGAGTCCGACTCCGCCGGTAGTCATTATATCTACGTAAGGCAGCGGCTCTTTTATCGCCTTTACGTATGACGGGCCACCGACGGAGCTGACCGGGAATATTTTCACCATATCCGCGCCCTGCTTCCACGCGTTCACGATCTCTGAAGAAGTGAAAGCCCCCTGTATGGCCGCCAAGCCGTTTTCCTTCGCAAAAGCGATGAGATCTTTATCGGTATGGGGTGATACGAGGAAGGCGGCGCCTGCCCTGAGTGCGCTCTCGGCCATGCCGCTATCGATCACGGTCCCCGCGCCGACGAGGACGCCTAGCCTGCCGCTGAGTGCCGATATGGCTTCCTCGGCGCCCGGGAAGGAAAAGGTGATCTCTATGAGCCTAATTCCGCCGCGGATGCACCCCTCGGCGAATTCGAGTGCGGATTCGACGTTTTCCGCGCGGATGACGGCGAATATCTTATTCTTCTTTATAGCTTCGAGACTCTTCACAGGAATTAACTTAACGGACGCGGACGATTAGATGCAAGTAGCCGCGTCAGCCGCCGTGTAATAACTAAAATTTATCCATTAATCACTATGCGTTATTAACTTGTCAGTATGGATTTTTTATTTTTTATTGTGTAGTATTAGCAAAATGGAGTATATAACCAGTTATATCAACGAGGATATGGTAAAATACAGGGTACACGAATTCATCGAGCGGAGCAAGGATCTTGGTATAAAGGTAACTCCGCAAAGGATTGCCATATACAAGGAATTAGCTTCGACCGACCAGCACCCGAGTACCGAAACCATTTACAAGAAGATCAAGGATTACTATCCAAACATCTCGCTTACTACTGTATACAGAACCCTCGAAACTTTCGAGAAGCTGGGGCTTATATCCGTCGTCAACGTGCTCTACAACGCCGCCCGTTACGATGCGAACTTAACCCCTCATAACCACATAGTATGTACCGAGTGCAAGAAGGTCGAGGATGTTTATGACGAGTCGCTCTCTATGCTCGATGTATCCGACAAGACACTCGGCGACTATCACATCAAAGGCTACTCCATACTCTTAAACGGCATCTGCAAGGATTGCCGCGAAAACTGACCCGATTTTCCTGCCTTCAGCTTGGCCCGTAATCTCATATAATAATCGAACGTTTACGCCAAACGAAGGTATTTACCTCTATCGGGATCTCAGTTCATGGGGGGATTCACCTTACGACACGGTTTCAGGCATATCTCCTGCATCCATTTGATAAAATTCTCTCTCTTAACCAGTATATAGGGTAATATTATTAATGTTGAACGACTTATCCGTCCCCACAATCGATGTTGAAAACCTGACCAAGAAATTCGGCGATTTCACCGCTGTCGACTCGGTATCATTCGCTGTTCCCGCGGGAGAGACCTTCGCGCTCATCGGCCCTAACGGCGCCGGCAAGAGCACGATTATTAAAATGCTGACTACGCTCCTGCCCCCCACCTCTGGCACAGCAAGTGTCGCGGGATATGATGTAGTCAGGCAGGCGACTTATGTTCGCGGGAACATCGGCTATATACCTCAGCTCCTGTCTTCGGACGGCAGCCTGACCGGACGAGAGAACCTACTCCTCTCGGCACGGCTTTACGGCATTCCGCGTGCGGAGCAGGCGGGACGCATCAAAGAGGCGCTAGAGTTCATGGAGCTCAGCGTCGATGCCGACGACCTCGTTCAGAGCTACTCGGGCGGCATGATAAGACGGCTCGAAATCGCGCAGAGCATGCTTCACCAACCCTCGGTTATATTTATGGACGAGCCTACGGTAGGGCTCGACCCGGTCGCGCGCAAAGCCGTGTGGGAGCATGTGCGTGCACTCAATAAGAAACACCGGGTGACTATCATTCTGACTACGCATTATATGGAAGAGGTAGAGGAGCTTTGTGACCGGATGGCTCTCCTCCAGAAAGGGCACATTATTGCCATCGGCACGCCGGATGAGCTGAAGGCAAGACTGGGGGCGGCCGCTACTCTCGATGATGTCTTTTCGGGGCTTATCGGCACGCCGGAAAATCAACCGGAAGGTGGTTACCGTGAAGTACAACGCACACGCAGATCTATTGCAACCCGCAGCTAAGATCTACTGGATGGCCGACAATTACGCCATGCAGGTTACGGGCGTGCTGAGCGCGGAGCTTCAGAAGATATGGCACGACCCAATAGAGCTCTTCACAAGGGCCGTGCAGCCGCTCCTGTGGCTTATACTCTTCGGTGAGGTAATGGCGCGTGTCCGCGGACTCTCTCCAGGAAGCCTGAGCTACATAGATTATCTTTCGGCCGGAATACTCGCGCAGAGCGTGCTTTTCGTCGCGATATTCTTCGGTATCTCCGCCATATGGGACCGCGACCTGGGCATTCTTCACAGAATGCTGGTAAGCCCCGCGCCGCGTACTGCTATCGTTGTGGGGAAGGCGCTTGCCGCTAGCTTCCGGGGACTCATCCAGGGCGTTATCGTGTACTTCGTGGCCGGTCTGCTGGGGGCCGATATCAGATTCTCCGCTATTCATATTGTCGGCGTGGTCGTTCTAATTTCACTCGGATGTGGACTATTTTCGACCCTCTCTCTTATCATAGCCTGCCTCGTGAAGACACGTGAAAGATTTATGGGGATAGGCCAGCTAATCACCATGCCCGTCTTCTTCGCGAGTAACGCAATCTACCCGATTTCGCTTATGCCCGTATGGCTTCGCACGGTTTCATCGTTCAATCCGCTCACGTATCAGGTAGACGCAATGCGGTCGCTGATGATTAAGGGCGTCAGTCCTGAATTCGGGCTTACGTTTGATTTCGCTATCCTCGTAGCGGTCACCGCAGCTTTGATAGTCCTCGCTGGCCGCCTTTATCCCCGCATGGCGGTGTGATGCCCTCGGAATCCGAGCCTGTCAGCATATTCGTCTGAAAGCTAACCATAAAAAGACCGATAATTATACTTATGTTAACTCAGTATAACACTGAGATAACGGACGGTATGGTAAATCAATACCTTGGGTAAAATTATCAGATAAATAATAATGGAAGCTTTCCGTATAACAAGCAATTAGAAGTCAGATATAAAGACATAGAGGTACTGAGGCATAGATGACTCTAAGCGGCTTCACTCGATGGTTGTACAGAGGGCAGCGACCCAACTGGATTGCGAGGATTATGAATAGAGCGTCTGCTGCTGTGGCCTCGTCGGGCGTCACCTCAAATTACATGGTGACATTGGAAGTGATCGGACGAAATTCGGGGCGGACCTTTTCGCTGCCGATGGTCATGGCGGTCCTCGATGGACAGCGGTACCTGGTGTCAATGCTCGGAGATAACGTACAATGGGTCCAGAACCTGCGGGCAGCCGGTGGAAGAGCGGTTCTCCGGAGCGGTGGTCGTGAGGATATCCAACTCGAAGAGATTCCCGCCGACCAGCGCGCACCCATCTTGAGGGTTTACCTGCAGCGGGCACCGGGAGCGCGACCCCACGTGCCGGTGAGCAAGGATGCAGCACTTGCGGAATTCGAAAAGATCGCGGCAGCATTTCCGGTGTTCCGGGTTACTTCTAACAAGGCGGTGCCGCCGACACCGGATGTGGGTATGAACTCAAGCGCAGAACGTTTCCTCCGGATTGCGTTCCTCGCCGGGGCGGTCACAGACGCTTGTGCGCTACTACCGATGCTCTTCCCGCGGTTCGCCAGCCTTCTCTGGGGCTTCCGCGACTATTCCGGGAACTCTCGTTTTGCTATGGGGTATGGTGCGTCTTTGATGCTCGGGTGGACCTTGCTCCTCCTCTGGGCGTACAGACGCCCTTTCGAGAGGAGCTTCGTAGCTCCACTAACCGCACTGGTAATCCTCGGCCTCATTCTTACTGAGGCGGTAGCCGTTCATTCCGGTGTGCTGGAGGCACGGCGGATGGTTCTTACCTGGTTTCTGCAGGCGTTTCTCCTCCTCTTCTTCGCACTGGCATATCACCGTCGTTCCGTACGGAGACACGTTTCACCCCAATCAAGTAGTTAGGCATGGATTACGGAGTTGAGGAATAAGGTTCTGTTTCGTAATACTTATCGATACTACATAACTGTGGATCAGCCCTGCACGGCTTACCGGCTTGTGACCCTTATTCAACTCACTTTAATACACTACCCCCTGGCCGTTTAACGCATTTCACGCCCTATTTCCAAAAGCCCCATAATCGTGTAATCCTATTCGTTAAAGCTGGATAGGAGACAGTTATGAGCATCCCCGAAGGACTTAAAGCCGCGCTTAATTTCAGATTCATGGACGCCATTTTCACGAGGCGCTCCCGGAGGTTCGGCCTCGGAATGGAGATTAAGGAAGGGACGCTTGCGCACAAGTCCCGCCACGAGCCTGTGCCTCTCTCCGAATTAGAAGAAGCGTTCCTCAT
Organism: Thermodesulfobacteriota bacterium; assembly: GCA_044451425.1. GTDB lineage: Bacteria > Desulfobacterota_D > UBA1144 > Nemesobacterales > UBA2774 > 2-12-FULL-53-21. Next base: position 2,542 of record JBIOKC010000073.1, on the reverse strand, counting down.
CTGGGCGGGAACGGGGATGACGGGTCTATCGTTAGGCGACCTGCCCCGCACCGGAATCTCCTGGCTTTTCCAGTGGATGGGGAGGAGCTGGCCCTGCTCCTGTAATTCCCATTCTACGGAGCTCTTCTATACGAACGACAGCGGCATTTATATGGTGAGGCTCTACGACGTTATGCCGGAGGACGGGAAGAGTCTCATCTTCCAGGGTATGTCGGATGAAGAGAAATTGGGGAAGGTACTTGAGCTATTCAGGAAGAATCTGATCAAGCTTGAGGAAAGGAGGGCCGATTTGCCGAAGGGCGAGCCGGGGCTTTTCGATTTTAACGCATGGAACTGCAACAAGCCGGGGACTACGTTCTTAGTCCCTGTGACGAACACGACGGTCGAGTATATGGTGCTGCTGTTCATCTATTTCGGCGCGAAGTATGGGTTTAACATAATCGACGAGTTAAACGGCGGGAGGTCGTGCGGTCTCGATAAATGGATAGAGAAGGGATACATAAGGAAAGACGTCGAGCTCTCACTCTTCGACCTCGAGCTAAGGGTATTGACCACTCTCAACGTGGAGCAGGCGTTCATCTGCCAGAACATGAACCTCGCATTACAGGGATTGGGATTGGGCGGATGGGCATTTACGGGACTCCTCCCGCACTATGCCCTCGGCGTTCACCCCGATTACAAGGGGCTCGGGTTCAGGTTCACTAACCCTGAGAAAACCGTGAGGAGCGCTAAACCGCCTGTACCCGTGGGCAGGGACGGCGTGTTCGAAGCGCTCTGTCCGCCTTACGTGAAGGACATGGGCGAAGCGGTGGACAAATTTCTCCACATGAGAGGGAGATTCTGGGAAGAAGACAACCCCTACCCTTACCGAAATCCCGGGGGCGTGCTTGCGGACGAGTACCACCCGAGCGAGGTCAGGATAGAGATCGTGAAGGATTTCTGCAAGTACGTCCATGAGAATTACGGCAGGTTCCCCGCGTTCCTCGACCCCATGTTCACAAGACTCGTATTCCAGGCTCATCACCTCGACCTCGAATTCTACGACAAGTACTACACGGAAGGAGCGTACACGGACGTGCACAAGAACCACTTCAAGCTCTGGCACCCTGATATGAAGGATCCGTTCGGGGGGAAGTAAAAAGGGTCGGTATAAAAGATGAGATTCTGAAATGAGCCAGTCCCGAGATCGCCGTGCCGCGCTCGCGATGTCAGAAAAATTAATACTCCTGTTCTTTGTTAATCCTCGGGCTTTCCGTGAAGTGCGAGGTCTGCGTTGCTGTACCTGATGTCGCCTGTTATCTCCCTGCCGAGCCATGCGGGAGGGGCGAACCTTCCGCTCTCTTCTACCGAAAGGAACTCTACCTCTGCTACGACGAGCCCCGCGAGACAGCCCAAATATACGTCGAGCTCTATCACGAGCCCATCGTAGGGGATATCGTATCGCGTCTTTTCAATCCTCTTCCCTTCGGTAAGCGGCCAGAGTGCGTTAAACACTTTTTCCCCGATCTCGAACTCTACCTCCTTTCTCATTAGCCCCTTCCCCGACTTCACGGTCTCGTAATACCGGTCGCCTTTTTTACGTACCCTGATCTCGTTATCTTCCTCGGTGACGTTAAGATAACCCTGAATTATTTCGCTCGTGCGATAATCCCCTAGCCCGCGGGGCATCTCCTTCACGAGGAATTTCCTTTCTATCTCGTTCGCCATGTCATCCCGTATGTAATTATTCGAACCATCAGGAATCCTGAGTCTCTCTCTTCACGGTTATTCTCCTGACCTCTTCCCATAGATCCATGTAGAACACTGCTGACTCGGATTGTGGGAGATATGCAGGAAGCGGCTCTCGATACACGCCCATCCTCTCGATATCAGAGCGGTACGGTATGCGTGACCTGAGAATGTTCTGTCCGCCCGACTCAATCTTCTCCATCATCTCGGTATGGAGACTCTTTTTCGATTCCACCATCGAAAAGAACGCGAAGAGCTTTCTCGTGTCGTATTCCTTCTTCCTGAAAAATTTAAGCAGCTTCTCGTAAGTCATAACGGAGAGAGTTGTAGGTGTGAGAGGAACGAGTATATATTCCGCAGCTACGAATACGTTCTCCGAGACGAGCGATATGCCGGGCGGGCAGTCGAGGAATAAATAATCGTACTCGTATTCTATCTCATGGAATACCGCTCTCAGGCGCGATTTGGATTTCTTTATCTCGTCGAGAGTGAGGTCGAGGTTCCGGAATGAGAGATTGGAGGGGAGCAGGTCGAGGTTCGGATAATCGGTGCCCTTTATGTTCTCGTCAATGTTCCTGCCCCCTTTTATGAACTTACTCGAATTGAAGTTACGGGAAGCTTTGATGCGGAAATAGAACGACGCCGCCCCCTGCGGGTCGAGGTCGCATAACAGCGTACGGAAGCCGTATGCGGAGGCGAGGTAGGCGAGGTTCACTGCCGCGGCAGTCTTGCCCACTCCGCCCTTCATACTGTAGAGGGCAACCGTTACCATAGGCTGAACACTCTAATTACCGGAAAACAATTTTTCAAACAG
>JBIOKC010000072.1:0-9480 GCA_044451425.1 Thermodesulfobacteriota bacterium | reverse complement strand
TTGCATATCTCTGATACTGGTCTGCCGGACAGACCTTCAAGTACTATCTTGGTCTTTGTTTCTAGAGTTTCGTCTCCTACGCTTCATTGCTCCCATCCCACTGTGTTTTTAACTTAATATTACTAACTTATTTGTACGAGGTTCTTAATGGGAGCAGTATATCTAACCCCCATCAGAGTTTGTTAAATTATGTGTTCGGGCATGTACGAGTACCTGATAAAAAAGCCGGATTTTCTCATTATCTTTGGCCCTAGGTTGGGGTGAAGTCCAAAAATATGTAAAATCTAACTTAAAGGGTGGATCGGTTTTCGGGGGCTTGACAAGTCTCGGGAGGTCGGTCCTGGGTGAGCTTGGCATCAGACCCGATGATATCGAAACCATCATCAGCTCACTAATAGCCGGCGATTATGCGTCAATACATGCCGTTGGGGGCGATATTCCTGAGAACGTACCGAGGGGTGACGCAGCCGAGAGAAGATAGGCATTCAACGTATGAGACAACAGATTTTTCATGGAATCCTGCCCATCAAGCCATCTCAGATCCCGATAGACATCATCGCCGGCATCACGCTAGCAGCCCTGTCCATCCCCGAGGTGATGGGTTACACGAAGATCGCGGGTACGCCGGTGATCACCGGTCTTTACACCATCCTCATCCCCATGACCCTTTTCGCGCTCTTCGGGTCATCCCGGCACCTGGTGGTGGGCGCCGACTCTGCAACGGCAGCCATTCTCGCTGGAACACTCACCGGGATGACTGCATCCGGGTCGGCTGAGTGGTTGGCAATGGCGGGTGTCCTCGCATTACTGTCGGCGGGGTTCCTGATCATCGCAGGTATCCTTCGTCTGGGGTTCCTGGCGGATTTCCTTTCGCGTACCGTCTTAATCGGCTTCCTGACCGGGGTTGGAGTCCAGGTCGCTGCCGGTGAGATTCCAGGAATGCTCGGGCTCCCAAGAGGAGGGCATGGCACGATCAGCAAGATCATGGACGATCTGCAGCAGATCGAACAGACAAACCTCTACGCATTGGCCATATCCGTCGCCGCACTCGTGGTCATCGTCGGCTTAAGGAAGAAATCGAGAAAGATTCCTGGCGCTCTGATCGCTGTCATTGGCGCTGTCGTAACCAGTTCGGTATTCAATCTGGCCGACCACGGTGTGCAGTTGCTTGGCGCGGTTCCTAGCGGCCTACCAAAGATCGGCCTGCCTGACATCCGCATAGACAAGAGTCTCATCCTAGAGCTGCTTCCCACTAGTTTCGCGATGTTTGTGGTAATCGCAGCACAGAGCGCGGCGACTTCGAGGGCCTATGCAGTCCGCTACAACGAACGTTTGAGCGAGAACGTGGATTTGCTCGGCCTCGGCTTGGCCAATATAGGCGCCGCATTATCAGGGACTTTTGTTGTGAACGGAAGCCCGACCAAGACCCAGATGGTCGACAGCGCCGGCGGTCGCAGCCAGTTATCGCAGGTCGCAACGAGCCTCATCGTCCTCATGGTGTTGCTGTTCCTGACGGGTCCGCTGGCTTATATGCCGGGCGCTGTCCTGTCTACAGTGGTCTTCCTGATAGGCGTGGAATTGATTGACGTCAAAGGGTTGCGCAAGATCCGGGTCCAGAGTCCGACGGAATTCTGGGTGGCTCTGATTGCGGCGATTGTGGTGGTCGCCGTCGGCGTCGAGCAGGGCATACTTCTCGCCATGGCCCTATCACTCGCAGACCACGTGCGGCGGAGCTACCTGCCGAAGAACGTCGTGATCGCAGCCGACAACACGGACGGCTGGCGATTGGTGCCTCTGACCGCTCCCGAGCAAATCCGGCCCGGTCTCATGGTATATCGCTTCGCCCACAGCATGTATTACGCCAACACGGATCAGCTCTTGAGGGAGGTTGTGGATCTCGCCAGTGGGTCTCAACCCGCTCTGTCATGGTTCTGTATTGAAGCATCCGCGGTGGCTGATGTGGACTTCACCGCCGCGGCAACCCTGCGATCGATCCACGGTATCTTGAAGGAGAAGGGGATCCGACTTGTGTTCGCCGATGTCCTCGACGAAACAGTCCGTGTGGAGCTGGACAGATTCGAGCTCACCTACCTGATCGGAAAAGACTCCTTCTACCCATCTCTCAGGGAAGTGGTGGACGCATACGACCGGCAGGCAACGGTCCCTATGAACTAGATATTCTTTGTAACTAAACCCTGGTGTAAAATGCAGGAACTGGAACTGATTCTTATTCTGCTTGCTGTTGCTGCCGGACTTAGTATCGTTGCCAATCGGCTATCGATCCCCTTTCCCTCGCTCCTTGTTTTGGGTGGACTATTACTGGCACTTACACCAGGGCTACCTTACGTAGAGCTTGACCCTGATACTGTCTTCCTCATCTTTGTCCCGCCGCTCCTTTATTGGGCAGCCTTCTTGACCTCTTACTTTCATTTTCGCAAGAACCTATTCCCCATTTTGAACCTTGGGATCGTACTTGTGCTTGTGACAATGTGCGTCGTGGCCTGGGTTGCCCACGCTGTTATTCCCGAGTTAACATGGAGCTCTGCTTTTGTACTTGGCGCCATCGTTTCGGGGCCAGATGCCGTCTCAGTGACCGCAGTAACAAGCCATCTTCCAATCCGACGAACCATCAGCGTCATTCTTGATGGGGAGAGCTTGATCAATGACGCCACTGCTTTTGTCGCCTACAGGATGGCTGTGACGGCGGTTATTGTTGGCGGTTTCTCGCTTCAGGATGCTGGCATTCGCTTCCTTTGGACTGCCGCTGGTGGTACCATTCTGGGACTCGCTATTGGCTGGTTCATTGTATGGCTGAGAGTTCATATTAGGAATGCTCCTTTCGCCGAGAGCACTGTTTCTCTTCTGACTCCTTATGCTGCTTTCATTCCTGCCGAACACCTAGGGGTGTCAGGTGTGCTCGCTGTTGTGGCAACGGGTCTGTATCTCAGCTGGAAGGGGCCCAGGATAATTTCTGCCCGCACTCGCCTCCAGGCCGCGCCGACCTGGCAGATGTTGAACTTCTTGCTGGAAGGGTTGATCTTCATAATCGTCGGGTTGGAACTCCCAGTGATCCGGGGTTCCATCATTGGTTATCATCTATCGGTGCTGATTCTTTACACAGTGATTATGAGTGTCACGCTAATCCTGGTACGCGTGGTATATATGTTTCTGTGGGCCTGCCTGACACGTCTTTTTGGTCGCCTGGGGCTGGGAAAACGAGGCAAATATCCTCCATGGCGAGGTATTCTCTTACTCGGCTGGGCGGGGATTCGGGGGGGAGATTCTCTTGTTATCGCGCTTGCGCTGCCTTTATTAACACAAGCTGGAGCACCATTCCCGGGCCGTAACCTGATCATCTTTCTTACCTTTGCCATTATCCTCGTGACGCTTGTCTTACAGGGATTCACTCTGGCACCTCTGATCCGTCGTCTCAAGCTTCATTCAGGGGGCGAGGATAGGTTGGAAGAGTCCAAAGCGCGTTTTGAAGCTACAAATGCAGCGTTGAGGCTTCTAGATGAGCTTGCTAAGAAAGAATGGGCACCCGCAAAAGTAGTCAATGATCTCCGTGAAAGATTCGAGAATCGCGCCGAGTTGTGGGGCAAAAACAATCAAGACGCAGATTCGAAACATTATACGCAAGATGCAATTGCCTATAGCCGATTATTCCTGCAGATGGTGGATGCAGAGCGGACAGAGATTATTAAGTTGCGTGACGAGGGTGAAATCAGTGATGATGTCCTGCGACGGATACAGCATGATTTGGATCTCGAAGAGACCTTGGTCGCTGATTCAAAGGTACGCATTGAGGCTGATGAACATAATGTGTAGTACAGAGAGAGATACATGCCATTTGAACATGCCATTAAAACAGCAATTGCCGCTGTACTGACCATAGTAATATATCAGTCATTTAACATACCAGAAGGGTATTGGGCAACAATGTCCGCTGTGATTGTGATGCAGGCCAAAGAGTAATCAGATGTGTGATTCATAGACATCATTTCAATAAAATGATGTTCTATGAACAAAGAAATAAAACAGAGATTTGTATGGGTAAAGCTTTATTTGGAGACTGGCAACGCAGGTTTAGTTTGCAGAAGATGCGGGATATCCAGGCATACATTGAGGAAGTGGGTTAGAAGGTATAAAGAGGCTGGGATTGAAGGGCTCAAAGACCTCAGCCGAAGGCCAAAACACTCTCCAAAAACAAAAGTATTTGAGCGGGAAGAAGAGTTAATACTTACGCTGAGGAAACGAAGAAAGCTCGGAGCAAGAAGGCTTCAGAGTGAGATAAAAAGACACCACGAAATCTCATACTCCATTGCTACAATACATAAGGTTCTTAAAAGAAATAACGCCGGGCCGCTTAAAAGATATAAGCGCAAAAAAGATTACAAGCGTTACTCCAGACCCATTCCAGGAGAGAGAGTACAGATAGACACCTGCAAGATCGCCCCCGGTCTATATCAATACACAGCGGTGGATGATTGCACCAGATTCAGGGTATTGGGGCTTTATAAGAAACGGACTGCCTCTAATACTCTACTGTTTCTGGAAAGACTCATAGAGCAAATGCCGTTTTCTATTCAGAGAATCCAGACCGATAGGGGAAAAGAATTTATTGCCTATAAGGTACAAGAACAACTAATGGAGTACAGTATCAAGTTCCGTCCCATCAAATCGGGGCCTCCGCATTTAAACGGCAAGGTGGAGCGCTCACAGAGAACCGATCTAGAGGAATTTTATCCAACGGTTGACCTTAACGACCCTGATCTGGAGGACAGGCTTGAAGAATGGCAGTTTTACTATAACTGGCAACGCCCACATGGCTCTCTGAACGGGAAAACACCCGTGGGAAAACACTGCGAATTAATAAATGAAACCCCGCTCTGGGATGAAGTTATTGACATGTATGATATATCCAAAGAACATATTCAGGATGCAGATTATAAGACTGAATTACTACTCAGAAAATTGAAACGATCTATGTGAATCACACAAATCAGATACAAGATTATTTAAGATTACGTCAATTGTGGTCGAAAATAATTGCTCTATGTTGTTATTCATTAAATATTCCCTCTTGTCTCTTCGGACAATCTTGAAAAACTCCTATACTTCGCTCTACTGATCAACCCTTCTTGATAAATAATACCAGCGATACGTAACGTAGAAATTTAGGATTTGAGCACTTTGCCCTTAGAATCATCGTGATTATCTACGTACTCGAATAAGTCCCCCACTTGCACATTTAGAGTGCTACATAACTTCACCATGGTTGATTGATCGATTCCTTTCCAATTCTCATGGTAATACTTATTTATCGTATAAGTAGAAAGCCGGCTGATCCTGGCGAGCTCAAGTTGAGGCATCCGTCTCTCACCAAGGATTCTTGATAAATGGCACTTTATCTTACCCATAATCCACTATCTCCTCTTCAAACTTAACTATTTTAATATAAAATATATGCTCATTGAATAGAAATGTCAAATAATGAGCAATATTTATTAGAAGCCCTATTGACAGGACTTTTTAAGTGTGGTATAAATTATATTAAGATACAAATGAATTATGGAGAAAGCTTATGTCGCTTATAGCCTGGATTATATTAGGATTGGTTGCTGGTTTCATTGCCAGTAAGATAGTCAACAAAACCGGAGAAGGATTTGTTCTTGATATTGTTTTAGGGATTGTCGGCGCAGTAGCTGGCGGCTGGTTATTCAGACTATTTGGGATGAATGGAGTAACAGGCTTCAATATCTATAGCTTGGTCGTGGCCGTATGTGGAGCGGTAGTTCTTTTGGTTATCTATCATACAGTCCGTCGCAAGGCCTAATAAGCCAAAGCGAAACTGTCAAGCCCCCGGAAACCGGGCCACCCTTTAAGTTAGATTTTTCATACAATTCTCTAGTGAGTTGAAAGAAATCCTTCTTTGAACTCCTTATTTTTGTTACCTGTTACGATTACCTTTGGAGCAGGAGGTCTGTATCCAAGTGAACTGTGGGGCCTCACTTTATTGTAGTGTCTTCTCCACTGCTCGCTCAACGTAAAGCTGATAAGAGCCTTCCCTATCTCCTATAAATCTACATCTCCTACACCTTTTGATGTAGTAGGTTTAGATGGTGTGTAGTGCTCCCCATTTGTCAAGCCAGTTTTCATTTAGAATCGTATGTCCTGAACTACAAAAGCCCTTACAAAAGGTCTCCCCGCCTAATCGATCACTTCTTCAACCCTGATCGTATTTTCTAAATTCACTTCTGAAGAAGGTCTTCCCTTTCACCTATGTAGCTACATCTGCTACACCAAGTACATCACGTTCTGTAATTCAGCAAAAAATGTCGAAATGGAACGGTTCCTAGCAGGCATGATGATCGAACAGAATTTCTTCTAAGAGAATTGAAACGATCTATAGTAATCGCACACATCAAATCTTTCGCGATGCAGCTTCTCTATAAAGACATTAATCACAATCTTCTCCGCTTTGAGGTATTGTATCACTCGAAAGACACCGATGAATATCTATTATAGTACCCTCTACCCATACTACTTTATAAAAAATAGTAATCCAATATTACTGATAAATTAATTAAGGATAAATACGGAGAACTCAGCAGATCAGAAATCGCTGTGACGAAAGCATTAGTCAGTAGTCTAAAGCAGTTAAATTACAAATGGGGTGATGCAGAGATTAATAAACGTCATAGGGAAATTGCCGAGCTTACATATGATACTGAACGGAATTTTTGAACTATCTTATGATCTTCTTTATCACCATAAACCATTAGAGTTTTACTAAAACACGGGTTCGAATCCCCGAGGGCTGCCAGACCGTCATTCGACACATTTTCCGGGACCTAAACTGTCAATCATTCTTACTGACATAACGATATACTTCTATGCTGTAGCCGTCGTTTTCCACAGGGATAATCTCCTTCAGGTCGTAAAGACTCGATAACTGAGCTCTGTTGTTGGCGTTCATGTTGTTTCTATCGTAATTGGGATAGGAAATATAATAGATTTCGTAAGGGATTTTATTACTCGAAGTAATCTCATCTGAATACGAGAACGAAAGTGATCTGACCTTGTCTCCGTAAATTGCCCGATGACCGGTCTCGGTATCAAAAGAGCCGAAGTCCGGAAGCCAGGTGACTTCCCGAGGAATTACAAAATATCTTGCCCACCCCACTTTCCTGAATATCTTCTCCGTTATGTAATGGAATTGAGTAAATTCGAAGTTGTAAACGAGTTGGTCCCTTTCGTATCCGTGTATAGGCGGATCGAACCTCGCCATTTGTAAAAGCTCGTGAGAGCCGAATTTAAACATGCCCATGATTTTTTTCGATACAGGGTCGACGGTTCTGAAAGAGGACGCGGTCAATAACACCAGCAGGGCCGTCAATGTAACTGTAATTAGTGGTTGTTTCCTCAGTACCCTCGCGAGCGATGCCCCGAGCAGTATTATCAATATAGGAAGAGCGGGCAGCATATACCGCGGGTTATTGACGAAGGGAATACGGGTGAGAAAATAAATAATAGCGACGAACGAGACGTAAAAATAAACCCCTTCGTATTTGTCGCTGAAGACAGTCCTTGCACCCGCATTATGATCCGGAGACTTTAAATACGCAGCGCACATAACTATCACGTTAATAAGTACTATTGCGGTAATTACCCAATTGAAGTTGATAACCAGTAAAGATACGAGCTGCGCCGCGATAATCTTGTCCAGCAAGTAAAATCGGAGCATCTTCAGGATACCCTCAGTCCAGGAATTGCCGATCTGAGTATGAGGGACTATAACCATGTAAGCGACAAAGGACACAATAGGTATAAAAAGCACGCCAATTTTCTTGACGAAACTTTTTTTATCTTTAAGCAACGCAGGATCGTTGAATATCATAAGAGGGATAAAGAGAAATACACCGACGCCATAGAGCATGAATCCGGATTCTTTGGTGAAGACCATCAGCACACCCGCAAGGGCTGCGTAAACAAACCGGCTTTTAAATAGAAAAAGTAGAACCACGACTAATAAAATCGGGAGAGTGAAATCGAGAGAAGGCTGTATTATTTGAACCAGGAAGACGGGATTGAGTCCGAAGCAAAATGCAAGCAGCGTGAGGTTGGCGGGAGACAAACGTGAGCCGAAGAGGTATTGCACGAGAGACCTGAAACTTACCAGCCCCAAAATCCAGAACAGCAAATTCAGTGTATAGATAAGTCGAAAATTTCCCAGGTCTATTCTCTGTGTGAGACTGAAGAGAAATGTATGAAGAATCGCGCTGTGTTTGAAACAATCCAATGTCCCTTTTGTCGCCGACATCATGTAACAGCGGGAGAACTGCCACCCGTCCCATATCGGGACATAGGAAAAATACAATATCGGTATCACCGCAGATACGATCAGCAGCAGCCAGAAGAGCTTATCGATGCCGAGAACGTATGTTAACGGTCCGGGGTATGGAGTTTTAACTTTCTCTTTCATCCTGCGAGCTAACCGTTCGGGAAATATTCCTTGTAATCATTTCTCTCACGCAATCCGAGCGTGCGGAGAAGAAATATATAAACCTTCGCTAACCTTTTCCCTCTTTCCGTCAAGACTACGGTTTCATTTAAATCTTCGGCAACGTTTTCTTTTGTGCACTCGTTTATTCGTTTCTCGATAAAACCCGCAGCGTCGAATCGATGATAGAGCTCCTCCCGCCTGCATTCGGTTCCGGCTTTGTTGAAAATGAATACGAGCATCTGGCTAGCCAGTGAACGGTCTGCTGTGACGGGCCCTAAAAACGTATAAAGGCCGCAGGCAAATATGGCGGAGATCCCGCTGCCGGTAACGGATAGTGCGTATGATTCAATTGTAGAAAACCAATCGGAAACGAGAAAATAGCTCGATAAAGTAACTATCGCGACACTTAAGACTGCCGTGAAGGCCGAGGTATAAAGAATGTTTTTAGCGGCAAAGACGCGCAGAATTACAATATGCAGCAGAAAGAAAACAATTATCTGAATGAGGAACAAGAAGCAAAGCAGCGCAATATCATTCTCCAGCACGATTGACCTCCGGAATTAATCTTATTTGTTCTCGTTTTATAAATACAACGATAACTTTCGATTGGAAAATTATGTCACATTCCACAATCATAAAAAATAGTTCAAGTAGTAACTGGCTTCCCTATTACGGGAAAGTGAATTTTTCTTTCCGTTCGGATGCGGCGACACTTCGAACCTCAGCGTCCGGTATCAGCATGATAATAATGCAGGTCATGTCTCAGGCTCAAGCGCTTAGCTCGACAAGCCCGGTCTCGGTGATTAAAGCTGACTCCTGATACTCATAGTCCGTGTTTATCCCCCACAGGTTATGGCCGGAGCCGTTGACGATGTTCTCCGCGGCAAGAATGCCCATCAATATGCTGTGATCCTGATTGTTATACTTAAATGCTCCGTACCGTCCGATTACCATCAAGCCCTTCATCCCGTCCA
>JBIOKC010000071.1:0-9489 GCA_044451425.1 Thermodesulfobacteriota bacterium | reverse complement strand
TGTAGATGCCAGGACCTACGTAGGTGTGCTTCCCGTATTCATTAACCTGGGAGAGAAGGACCAGGAAATAGAGATAGAGCTCGGCGTAACGCTGCCGGAAATGAGGAAGAAGATAATCGAAATCGTTAAAACCCCGGCGCGGCTGATATCGATTCCGGAAGAAAAGAGCGCCCCTGTCGCGAGCACCGCAAGTAAAAAAAAGAAAGCTCCGGTAAAAACCGCCTCCAGAAAAATCAGCGCCAAGAGGTAAAAGGAAATACATATGCGTGTTGAAAACGTGGAAGAATGTCTAACTTTCGATGACGTTCTTTTACTGCCTTCCTATTCAGAAGTCCTGCCCAACGAAGTCGACGTATCCACCCGGCTCACACGGAACATCAAGCTGAACATACCCCTGATAAGCGCCGCGATGGATACAGTCACGGAATCGAGCACAGCTATAGCAATAGCTCAGGAAGGGGGGATCGGGATCATCCACAGGAACATGGATATCCGGGAACAGGCGGCCCAAGTCAAGAGGGTAAAAAAGTACGAGAGCGGAATGATAGTAAACCCGCTGACAGTAAGGCCCGATCACATGGTCAGCGACGCCCTAGATATCATGCTCAAGCAGAACATCACGGGACTGCCCGTTACGAAAGAAGACGATACTCTACTCGGAATAGTTACGTTCAGGGACCTCAGGTTTGAAAAGAACCTGAATTTCAAGGTCGAGCAAATAATGACCCCCAAGAATAGGCTCATCACGGTGGGCGAAGGAACTACTCTCGAAGATGCGAAGGAGCTGCTCCATAAATATAAGATCGAAAAGCTCCCGGTAGTCGATAAGAAGTTCAGGCTGTGCGGCCTTATTACGATGAAGGATATAGAAAAAATAGAGAAGTACCCCACGGCATCCAAGGATCAATTGGGAAGATTAAGGTGCGGGGCCGCAGTCGGCGTAGGAAACGACAGGGAAGAAAGAATAGAAGCGCTCATCGAAGTCGGATGCGACGTCATCGTAATCGACACGGCGCATGGGCATTCGAAGAGGGTCATAGAAGCGGTAAAAGCGACGAAATCCGATTTCCCTGACATCGACATCATAGCGGGGAACATCGGCACCGGAGAAGGGGCGGAGGCGGTAATCAAGGCCGGAGCAGACGGGGTGAAGGTGGGAGTGGGGCCGGGCTCTATTTGCACTACCCGTGTAATAGCAGGTATCGGCGTCCCGCAGGTATCAGCGATACAGGACGTAACGATGATCGCCGACCTGCATGGCATCCCGGTAATAGCGGACGGCGGTATAAAATACTCGGGAGACATTGTAAAAGCGGTCGCAGCCGGAGCGCTCTCCGTAATGATAGGAAACCTCTTCGCGGGAACGGATGAAGCACCGGGCGAGGTTATACTCTTTCAGGGAAGGACGTATAAGGTATATAGGGGTATGGGCTCGATAGAGGCCATGAAGAAGGGCAGCAGGGACAGGTATGCGCAAAACCTGGGGGACGACATGATCGACTCGAAACTGGTGCCGGAGGGCATAGAGGGGAGGATACCCTACAGAGGGCCTATAGGCGGCACCATATATCAGCTCATCGGGGGACTGAGAGCGGGGATGGGCTACACCGGATGCACTACAATCGAGGAGCTCAGGAGCAACGCGAAATTCATAAAAGTCACGAACGCGGGGCTAAGGGAAGGCCACGTCCACGACGTAATAATAACGAAAGAAGCTCCCAATTATAGAATCGAGTGATTCTCGGAAGCATCGGCAATTTTCGCATTTTTCAACATACCAGCACCAGATTAAGCAATTTATGCAGTAAGCACTATGCGTGAAACTATTTTAGTCCTTGATTTCGGCTCCCAATACACACAACTCATCGCACGGAGAATAAGAGAGCTGGGAGTATATTCCGAAATTAAACCCTACAGCACACCGCTCGAAGAAATCGAAAAAACGGACCCCAAGGCCGTTATACTCTCGGGAGGTCCCGCGAGCGTATGGGACGATAATTCCCCGACCACGGACAGGAGGCTATTCGAGCTCGGCATACCTGTGCTAGGCATATGCTACGGTATGCAGCTCACAGCGCAGCTCCTGGGCGGTGTCGTCGAGCGCTCCAGCATGCGGGAGTTCGGACCCGCCACTCTTAAGATATTAGACGGCTTCGACCTGCTCAGCGGAATACCGGAAAGGAGCGACGTCTGGATGTCGCACGGGGACCGCGTTTTAGAGCTGCCGACGGGATTCGTACCGATCGCCGAGAGCGAGAACTCCCCGGCAGCGGCCATGAAGAACCGGGAAATGAGGATATACGGAACGCAGTTCCATCCCGAAGTCGCACATACGAAATTCGGAAAAGAAATATTATCGAACTTCCTGTTTAAAATAGCTAAGTGCAGGGATACCTGGACACCCAGATCCTTCGTAGAGACGGCGATAAAGGATATAAGGGATAAGGCCGGCGACTCGACAGTCATATGCGGGCTCTCGGGCGGAGTGGATTCCGCGGTAGCCGCCGTGATATTACAGCGCGCGATATGGGACAAGCTCCGCTGCATATTCGTGGACACAGGCCTCCTCAGAATGAATGAAGCTGAGGAGGTTACAAACATGTTCAAGGACATGGGACTTAACCTTATGTGCGTCGACGCGAGCGAGAGGTTCTTAAATAAGCTGAGCGGCGTTACAGACCCCGAAAAGAAGAGGAAGATAATCGGCGAGGAGTTCGTAAATGTTTTCGAGGAAGAGGCGTCTAAAATCAAGGACGCCCGGTTCCTCGCACAGGGTACGCTGTATCCCGACGTCATAGAGAGCGTGAGCGTCAAGGGACCTTCGGCGAAGATTAAGTCACATCATAACGTCGGGGGGCTTCCGGAAAAGATGAACCTCAAACTGATAGAGCCGCTGAGAGAGCTATTCAAGGACGAGGTAAGAGCGGTAGGACGCGAGCTCGGAGTCCCGGATGAGATCCTCGGACGTCACCCGTTCCCGGGCCCTGGACTCGGGATCAGGATCATCGGGGAGATAGACAAGGAATGGCTCGAAATCTTGAGGCAGGCTGACCGCATATTCATAGAGGAGATGAAGAAAGGCGGCGTATACGACGACATCTGGCAGGCCTTCGCGGTGTTCGTGCCCGTGAAGACCGTGGGTGTTATGGGGGACAAAAGAACGTATGAGAACGTAATAGCGCTGCGGGCAGTGACCAGCCAGGACGGCATGACGGCCAAATGGGCTCGTATACCTTACGAGCTGCTGGAGAAAATTTCTGTGCGCATTATAAACGAGGTCAGAGGAGTAAACAGAGTCGTCTATGATATATCGACCAAGCCACCGAGTACTATCGAATGGGAATAATCCCGACCGCTATAGCTACCGGATTTATCAGTTCTTAGGTTTTTTGAATATGCCGAATTCCCCGGCAATGGTAACAAGCTCCCAGGACTCCTCCCCCAATTGGTTCAAAGTGTTCTCCATGCCCTGCCCTACCTTATTCCTTCTTGACGCGGCAGCCTCCCTGGAGACGGCGATATCGTGGTCATCGCTTCCCTGAAATAGTTTATCGACTGAGATGACTTTGTAATCCCATTTCATTAAATTCATTCCTCTTCCTGGTCAAGTTCAATCCGGCCGTTTTCGTTTTCATCCTCGATTATGAGGGGTTCGCTTTTGTATTCAACATCCGGAAGGCCACTCAGGCGCTTTTCATATTCCTTTTTGGTAATGAACCCATCTTTCATGTGCCTGTTGACTACTCTTACATCATAAAGGAAATCTTCTTTGTTCTTCATCTAATAACCTCCCAAGGGACTAAGGATACCCCAAAAGCCCGGATTCGCAATCAACTGAGTATCAGCCGTAAAAAATATTCGTGCGCAGGCTCATAAAATCCGCCGGAAGCAAAAAACTATTCGTCCGCTCCCGGACCGCCCGACCTAAACCACTCCCATGTATTTTTTATACCCTTCGGGAGTGTTACATCTGGGCTCCACCTTAAAACTTTTCCTGCGAGCCTCGCGTCGAGGCTGATTCTGCCGACCTCACCCGTGCGCGCTTCGGCATGCTTGACTTTGAACTTCACTCCCGATGCCTCTTTTAGCTCATCGATGAGACCGTTCACTGAAGTCTCGATCTGCGTCCCGATGTTGTAGCTGCCGAAAGGAGCCGCAAGTGCGGATAAATTAGCCTTCGCGACATCGCCGACATAAACATAGTCTCTCGTCTGCTCCCCGTCTCCGAATACAACGCACGGTTTTCCGGACAGGATTCGGCTGCAGAATATCGCCACAACCCCAGCCTCTCCGTGTGGGTTCTGTCTCGGCCCGTATACGTTCGCATACCTGAGAGCAACGTAGTCAAGGGAATAGACGTACTTGTAATATTCCAGGTATTTCTCGACCGCGTATTTTGACGTCCCGTAAGGAGAAATAGGCATGGGGGGTGTCTTTTCGTCCGCCGGTATAATCTCGGGCTCGCCATATATCGCGCCCCCGGTCGAGGCAAAAATAAATCTCTTTACTCCGCCCCTGACAGAAGACTCAAGGATGCGGAGCGTTCCGATAATATTGACAGACGCGTCGTATGCGGGATCTTCGACCGATTTCCTCACGTCTATCTGAGCCGCGTGGTGGTTTACGATATCAGGGCGGAAATCTGAAAATATAGACCGCACTATATTTTCATCTCTTATGTCGCCTTCAATAAAGGCCGCGCTTCCCGGGATATTCTCTTTTCTTCCGGAGAACAGATTATCCAGTATCAGAACCTCGTGACCCTCTCCCAAGTACGCATCGGCCACCCAAGACCCTATAAACCCCGCGCCGCCTGTAACAAGAATTTTCATCGGTTAAGCCCTCGCCTGAAGATTAATGATGTCGTTCGACTGTACGGATTTCGCTCTACGACCCCCGCTATTATTCACTCCATTCCGATACCTTGTCAATAAACCGGAGACACTATCCAACCGCACAATACCAGACAAAGGTCAGTGAAATCCAGCCAAGGAGGCAATTCAGCGCCGCCTTTCGTGATATTTTTTGACAATCCCCGTAAACACTTTTCGTACTTAAAATCCGGCCAATTCGCCGCCTAATGACGTTTTTTGTCATTGACACAGTACTTAAAGAAAAGCCGCAGCATATATACGAATTTATATATGTCAATGATAAGAGCATCTTACGAAATACTATTGCCTCATGGCATGAACATTGCTAATGAGATAGTCCGAGGATAACAAAACGGAGGGTCAATACAATGGGTCGGAACATTTTAAAAGAATCTTCGCACGCATTAATGACTGGGAGTCTCGTGAACAATCACGACTTCGGCAAATACAAGCCGATGATGAACGAATCTGTTTACGAGCAGAACATACTGAGCGTTGTCTCCAACGTAAAACCTGGCGGCAAACAGAGGATCATTCCGGACGAGGATTACAGACTCCTTCAGTCATATTTTAAAGAGGTGGGAACCGAATCGCTTCTATCCGCTTCCGATGAAATAAGGATCGCTACTAAGATTAAAAAATACAATGCCAGAGCGCGTAAGGTTGAAGCGCTCATAAACAAGCTCACCGAAAAAGAGCTCAGGAAAAGAAAAGTTCAAAAAGTATGCGAATGCCGACACAATATTGAAAAATCGAAGACGGGTGTAAAGGCAGACGGCATGAAACACATCTCATTAAAAGTAATGCTCAACAGATTGTCCGCCCTCCTGCGAGCCTACAAGAATCAAGAAACCTTCAACAAGGATAAATTCACCAAATCGAATCTGAGACTCGTCATCAGTATAGCGAAGAATTACATGGGACGAGGACTCCCGCTCGCAGACATCATACAGGAAGGAAATATCGGTCTGATAAAGGCTGTTGAAAAATTCGACCCTTCGAAGGGATACAGATTCTCGACATACGCGTCATGGTGGATAATCCAGAGCATCACGCGCTCGCTCTTCGACCAGACGAGGGTTATAAGAATACCTGTGCGCGTGCTCGAGCAGGCGAACAAGATCACGAGAACCGCCAACATGCTTCGGAACGAGAACGGCGAGAACCCGGATATAGAGGACGTCGCTCAGGAAACGGGATTGAGCGTAAAGAAGGTCAACAAGGTTATAAAAGCCACTTCGACGAACATTGTCTACCTGGACGCAGTGAATCCGAACACGGTCGAGGGCAAGAACAGCTTTATAGACTTCATCCCCGACACGAGACCGGCGACGGATACGCTCCTCGCAAGGGTCTCCATGACGGAGAAGATAGAGGAAGCTCTGTCGAGCTTAACGGACAGGGAAGAAGACATACTCAGGATGAGGTTCGGCATAGGGTATGACGAGTCCTATACACTGGACGAGATCGGAAACAGGTACAGTCTTACGAGGGAGCGTATAAGGCAGATCGAGAGACGCGCGTTAAAAAAGCTGAGACAGTTGAGTAACGGCGGCGTGCTCAAAGACTTCATAAGTTGCTGAGACGCCGGTAAGCATCTCCAGAGACCTTCACTCTCGGAGAATACTTGGGAGAACGTAGTCATCATAACCTCCGGCCTTTAACCCCCTCCCTAGAGGGTAGAGGGAAATTAATAAGAGGCTGAGGAGCTATGCAGAAATTGTAGGATCACACTATGCGTGTCGCCGCTGGAAGCCGCTCCTACAGTTTTCCTTAACGACAAAAGAATAGATTCCCGATTAAGACATTCGGGAATGACAAAATATTCGGTGCCCGCTAAACACCGGGGGCGAGGGCTATCAAAGTCTCCCGAACTAGCGCACGGGAGGCTTTGGGAGGGAAA
Organism: Thermodesulfobacteriota bacterium; assembly: GCA_044451425.1. Classification (GTDB taxonomy): domain Bacteria; phylum Desulfobacterota_D; class UBA1144; order Nemesobacterales; family UBA2774; genus 2-12-FULL-53-21. The sequence goes on along the minus strand of JBIOKC010000071.1, from coordinate 2,712 downwards.
ACAAGCACCGGGATATCCGCCCCTTCGTTTATATATTCCACTATCATCGACTTGCCGTGCTCACGCGTTCCCGAAACGGAAAGCGAATCAAGCATCCTTTCGCTTACGGCTTGAACCGCGGCGCTCTTGTTTTTATTTTCCCAAGCTGTCTTTATTCCATTCGCCTCGTCCGCGAACCCGTACCTGCTTACGGTGTTGAGGTAAAAAATCCCCATTCCACCGACGTAATACGCTATATGCTCCCTAACAACATTTTTTGCCGAAGCCTCATCTTCCGAGACAGACGCAGCAATATATGGACAGATCAATATCTTATCCTTTTCCCTTCCCCGTGAGCGCGCGCCTTCGATAAGCTCTTTCCCGGCTTCTTTAAGACTGTCCTTCGGTATGAGAAACGGAATCCACCCATCGGCGACCTCGCCCGCAATATGTATATTCTGGGGGCCAATCGCCGCGACGAGAATGGGGATATTGCTCCTCAAAGGTTTGAACTGCAGCCTGAAGCCCTTGAGCGAGAATATCTCGCCCTTGTAATCGACGCGCTCGCCCCCGAGAATCATTTTTATTATCTCCACATATTCCTTCGTCCGCCGGAGGGGCTTTTCGAATCTCACGCCGTGCCAGTCCTCTATCACGACCGGGCCGCTCGCTCCCAGACCGAGCATCATGCGCCCGCCCGAGATTTCATCAAGGGTCGCAACCGTCTGCGCTATTATGGCAGGGCTCCTGCTGAAAACGGGAATTATCCCCGTTGCAAGCTTTATCTTTTTCGTGTTAACCGCGATAAGGCCCAGGATCGAGAAGGCGTCGCGGCCCCACATCTCCGGGACCCATATCGAATGGTATCCCAACTCCTCGGCGAGCCTGGCGGTTTCAATCAGCTCTCCCGTTTTCAGATCGTTCCAGTAGGGGGCGACTAATCCTATCTCGGTCATATTCACTCCTTCAGAATCCGGGTGCTCGTGAGAGAGGCCCGGAATGGGATTACGAATTTTTCAAGCTCTACCGCACTCAGCCCGGATTTACAGGGTGGCGCAGGATAGGGCATATTATAATATCTGAATTCTCACGCACAATTAACGAATGACGACCGGAGGCCCGAGATATGGATAAATTAATGAGCGCCGCAATGATAGCGGTGAAGGACTGCATGGCGGTCAAGGAAGAAGAGTGTGTGCTTGTCATAACGGACGAGCCGCTCAGAAAAATCGGATATGTGCTATGGGAAGCGGCCAGAAGCCTTGGAGCCGAGGCAATAATTACAGAGATAATACCAAGGAAATCAAATGGAGAGGAGCCTCCGTCGCCGGTCGCCGAATTAATGAAGCTCACGGACGTCGTACTCATCCCGACATCGAAATCGCTCAGCCATACGGAGTCGAGACGAAATGCGAGCAAGGCGGGAGTGAGGATCGCGACGCTTCCGGGGATTAACGAAGATATGATGGTACGGACGCTAAACGCGGATTACGAGCTCATCGCGGAGAGGAGCAATAAGCTCGCCGGGATAATAAGCCGGGGATCGAACGTGAGGATCACCACCGAGAAAGGCACCGACATAAATCTCGTTATCGAAGGGAGGGACGGGCACTCGGATACCGGGCTTAACCATAATCCCGGGGACTTCAGCAATCTGCCCGCCGGAGAAGCGTACGTCGCTCCCCTCGAGGGGAAGTCGAGCGGCATCGTAGTATTCGACGGCTCGATGGCAGGCGTCGGAAAACTCGGCAACGAAGTTATAAGGGTGAAAGTAGAGGAAGGTTTCGCAACGGAAATATCAGGCGGAAAGGGGGCCGAGAAACTGCTCTCGATAATGACGCCCTTAGGGAAGTTCGCATTTAACCTCGCGGAGCTCGGAATCGGGACACACGACAAGGCGCTCATCACGGGAAGGGTGCTCGAAGACGAAAAGGCGATAGGGACAATACACATAGCGTTCGGCGACAATAAGAGCATGGGGGGTACCGTGAGGGTGGCGAGCCACCTGGACGGCGTGGTCATGAAGCCCACGGTCGTGGTGGACGGCAAGGTGATCATGGAGGAAGGAAGGCTGTTGATATTTTAATCTTCCGAGAAAACCAGGAAGCCGTGTGGTAAATTTAAACTAATGGAGACAGCGGCAGATAGACTCGTTTTCCTCAATCCTCCGGGGCTCGCGGAAATCGTCATTTTTCTCCTTCTATTAGCAATCGTACTTTACGGCTCGCTTCGGAGCACGAGGCGTCTGAACAGCGCAAAGAGGAGAATAATCCTTATTTCTCCCCATGCTCTCGCGTTTATAATCATTGGACTATTATTTATAAATCCCGCACTTCGGGTCGACAGCTTTAAGGAAGAAAAGAAGAACCTCGCTGTAGTGGTCGACAGCTCCTGGAGCATGAATCTCCCGGTGGATTCCGGTGGAGGGACCAGGATAGACGCGGCAAGGAGCTTCCTCAGGAATAACGTCGATTTCTTTTCGAGGATCGGAAAGAACTTCAATATCGATTACTATACGTTCGACGAAAGCTTGAGACCTGCATCTCAAGAATCAATTATGCAGAAAAAACCCGTTGGCAAGCACTCGGAATTCGGGAAGCTGATCGACGAACTCGGAGAAAAGAAGAGGCAGGGGAAGCTGGACGAAGTGCTTCTGATATCGGACGGCGCAGACAACGGAGAGCCAGGAAGCAGTATTCAGGAAGAAGCGCTTAAAAAGGCGGGGTTCAGGAT
>JBIOKC010000070.1:0-9505 GCA_044451425.1 Thermodesulfobacteriota bacterium | reverse complement strand
ATATTAAGTGTTTTGTGGAACTAGTGTGAAATAACTATTGAGAACTCATACATTCTTATCAGTGATAAAACAGCCAACCACTTATATGCATGACTTTGTTAGGTTTATTTGTTGATCAGTCAGTGAACTTTCTTGGATTTTCATGGTTTACTGATTCATCATACTGAAGAATTCTTTATTGGATTTCGTTCCGCTCATCTTATCGAGGAGGAACTCCATTGCTTCGACCGTGTTCATCGGGCTCAGCACCTTTCTCAGTAGCCATACCTTATTGAGCACTTCCGCCGAAATGAGCAGCTCTTCTTTCCTTGTACCCGAGCGCTGGAGGTCGAGAGCCGGGAATACCCTCTTGTCTGCGAGCCTTCTGTCCAGATAGGCTTCCATATTACCCGTTCCCTTAAACTCTTCGAATATTACCTCGTCCATCCTGCTTCCCGTATCGATAAGTGCTGTTGCGATGATGGTCAAGCTTCCGCCTTCTTCCGTGTTTCTGGCGGCTCCGAAGAACCTCTTGGGTCTCTGGAGCGCGTTTGCTTCCATACCGCCCGAGAGCACCCTGCCGCTCGCGGGTGTTACCGTGTTGCTCGCGCGGGCGAGCCTGGTCAAGCTGTCTAAGAGAATAACCACGTCCTTTCCGTGCTCTACGAGCCTCTTTGCCTTATCCAGAACCATGTCCGAGACCTGGATGTGTCTCTGCGGCGGCTCGTCGAACGTCGAGCTGACAACTTCTCCGTTGACCGACCTTTCCATGTCTGTTACTTCCTCCGGGCGCTCGTCTATGAGAAGCACTATGAGCACGACTTCCGGATGGTTTCTCGTTATAGCGTTAGCGATTCTCTGAAGGAGTATGGTCTTACCGGTCCTCGGCGGAGCTACAATAAGTCCCCTCTGCCCCATTCCTATTGGAATGAACAGATCGAGAACCCTCGTGCAAAAATCAGTGGGATCGTATTCCAGGTTTAATTTCTTATCGGGATGAAGCGGAACGCGGTTCTCGAACGCCACACGTTCCCTGCATATTTCGGGTGAATCGAAATTCACCTCTTCGATTTTAAGGAGAGCCAGGTTTTTCTCGCCTTCTCTCGGCAGCCTCACCTGACCGCCTACGGTGTCTCCCGTTTTCAAGTTAAAGGAACGTATCTGTGATTTCGATACGTATATGTCGTCGGGTCCCGGCAGATAGCTGTACTTGGGCGATCTTAAAAAACCGTATCCTTCGGATAGTATTTCGAGCACGCCTTCAGCGTATATCACGCCTTCTTTCTCGCTCTGCGCCTTCAGGATAGCGTAGATGATATCCTGCTTCGTCATGCGCGAGGTTTCTTCGATCTCCAGATCTCTGGCCATCTTCATCAGCTCTGCGCTCTTCTTGTTTCTGATATCGTTGAGGTTGAGAAAATGGGGTTCTTCTAATATAGCTTCCTTGTCTTCGGGTTTTTCCCGCAATTTTGTTGCTCTAGCCATGTGTTATAATTCCTCGACTCATTTTTTCGGGAGTCTAATGCTAATGTCACTTTACGAATTAATGGAAATGAGTGTCAGTTCTCTTTGAGTTGCGTTATAAAGTTATAGTTAACATTATTATGCATGTTGTATATGTGTTTTGTCAAGTGAGATTTTTCGGTCATAATAAACCCCTTCACTGTGTTTGAATACCGATGCGGTATTAAACAAGTTCTCTGCATTGTGCTATAATCAAATTCCGACGCAGTGTTGCCGGATTCTGGGAACAATTAAAAATTCTTTAAACCAGAGGGAGTTATGAGACGGGAAATAAATTTGGTTACAAGCTTGGTGCTTCCTATTATTGTGGTGTGTTTCCTCGCTCCCGTGGCGCTCCCGGCTCACTGGCTCGGGAACGGAAGCCCGGTTGCGGGCGGGGATGGTGTAATGGTCGCGCAGTCCGGAGGCAGCGCGGCTACATCGGGCTATCCGAGGTATACGGAGGCCGAGCTGACGTCGCTTGATGGTGAGATATTCATTAATCCCCTTTTCACGGGGAAGGTCAATTCGGTGAGGATAATAGACAAGAACGGACTCATAGGGCAAAAGGTCAATATAGAGCTGAGAATCTTAACCGACGGCTGGCGGAAGCTCAGCCTTCCTCAATCGGCTTCCGGCTCTTTCGGTGTCATAGTGTCGGGGGACGAAGGCATACTGAAAATCTCAAGACTCAAGAACCCGGTCACAACACCAGCAGCAGGATTACAGTCGGCCAATAAGGTAATTATCGAGTTTGGCTCTCTAAGCACCACCTTTCTGTTTCCCGCTATGAACGTGCTCGAGCCCAGCAAGGTCGAATTGGGGATTCTGAATAACTCGGGCAGCAAGTTCATAAACGGTAGCATCGTTGCCATGAAGCCGGACCAGGCGGCTGTCGAATTTGACGGCCTCCCCCCGACGTCGGTCAATAAGAACGGGATGATGAGGGTGAGTCTCAAGGAGCCCGGCGGCATGTATATCAATACGGACATATCCGCGTGGGGTTATGACATAAAGGTATCCGAGACCGACGTTGAGACCCCCGCTCCTATAACCGCTCAAGTATTCGGACTGCCTCAAGATGCGGAGATAAGGTTCGATTTCAGCTCCTTATCGGGTCAGGTTATCGACCCTTCGACTAAAATACTTACCGTGGGCGAGATCAATAAAGGTACTACGGTTGCGACGATAACTACAAAGATAGGCGGCGCTCAACCGCTTACAGTGACGGTAAAGAGGGTAAAGTGAGGGCAATCGGGCCTCTTGCCATTCATTATCTAATGTCTTAGAATTCTTAGTATATAGATTGTAATGATTAGAAGTGAGGTGGTGTAATCATGTCGGGACATTCCAAATGGGCTAACATCAAACACAGAAAAGCAGCCGTCGATGCAAAGAGGGGTAAGGTTTTTACGAAGCTCATCCGCGAGCTGACGGTGGCTGCTAAGCATGGTGGGGGCGATCCGGAAGCCAATCCCCGTCTCAGGGCGGCAATTGCAGCTGCAAAGAACCAGAACATGCCCAACGATACCATAGACCGCGCGATAAAACGCGGTACTGGGGAGATCGGTGGTGAGGAGTATCACGAAATCTCCTACGAAGGATACGGACCAGGCGGTAGCGCTGTTCTGGTTCAGACCCTTACCGACAACAGAAACAGGACCGTTTCCGACATCAGAAGGATATTCACGAAGTACGGCGGCAGCCTGGGGGAATCGGGGTGCGTCTCCTGGATGTTCCACATGAAGGGGAGGATCGCGTTCGAAAAGAGTAAAGTCGATGAGGACGCCGTACTGGAATCGGCTCTCGATGCGGGCGCCGACGACGTAATCACCGAGGACAATGAGCTCGTAGTCATAACTCCTCCCGAAGCCTTCGAGTCGGTTAAATCCGCCGTCCGGAATGCGGGTCTCGGTTATGGGAGTGCGGAGATCACGATGATTCCTCAAAACAGCATCAAGATCGAGGGGAAAGAGGCCGAGCACATGATTCGTCTCATGGAAGCCCTCGAGGACAGCGACGATGTTCAGAACGTTTATTCGAACTTCGACGTACCCGAAGAAGTCATGATGAGTCTTGCATCCTAAAATGAAGGTAATTGGCATAGACCCCGGATCCAAATGCTGCGGTTACGGGGTTCTCGAAGTCAGGGGCGGCGATATTAAGCATCTGGCAAGCGGCAGCATCGCACCCGGGGCCAAGCTGCCTCTCTATCAAAGACTAAAAACGATATACGAGTCTCTGTTAATAGTAATCGGCGAACATTCGCCCAATGTAATGTCTGTAGAGGATATTTTTTTTGCCAAGAACGCCAGAAGCGCGATTAAGCTCGGCGAGGCTAGGGGAGTCGTGCTCCTCGCCGCTTCGAATTCCGGTATACCGGTCTCGGAATATCCGGCCACGAAGGTAAAACTCGCGCTTACAGGACGGGGCAGGGCTAATAAATCGGAGGTTCAGAAGATGCTCTCGATGATATTGGGAATATCTTATTTTGAGACGGAAGATGCCTCTGACGCACTGGCTGTCGCACTCTGCCATATTAATATCTCCCGTATCGAGTCCCGGCTCGGAGAGGAGTTCATCCGGCGCCGGGGGAAGAGGAGGCGCTTCACTCTCAATGATCTCCCTGTTAAGGGGTAAGGTTGCCCACAAGACCCTGGGTAAGGTGACTATAGACATTCACGGCGTCGGATACGGAGTCACCATGCCCCTATCCACCTATTACCGCCTTCCGGACCTCGGAGGCGAGGCAGAGTTAAAGATATATACCAGCATGAAGGACGCGTCGATTGAGCTCTTCGGCTTCCTTACCGAGGACGAACGCACCGTATTCACACTGCTCATAGGCGTGGCCGGCGTGGGTCCGAGAGTCGCGACGAATATACTTTCATCCACTTCACCCGCTGAATTCGTCTCGGCAATTTCCTCAGGCAGCCTCGCGAAGAAAAAGATACCGGGCATAGGGCCAAAGCTCGCCTCTAGGCTAACTACGGAGCTCAAGGATAAAATCTCTGGGCTGAGTATAACCGAGGAGCCGGCAAAGGAACGAGGCGTACTGGAAGATGTTGTCTCGGCTCTCTTGAATCTCGGATATAAAAAGGCAGAGATAGACGAGCATATTTCAGAGATCGAAAAGATTTCAACGGTTGAAAACGGGATCGAGAAAGCACTCAGGGAATCGTTAAAGGTAATGAAGAGGGTATGAGTCTGATTCCCGCCCCTGGATTCCTCAAGCTCTGCTGTTCGTTTATAATTGAGACACCGAAGGTAAATGTTTATGGATGAGAGGTTACTGAGCCCCGAAGACCGGGAAGTCGATTCGATTCTCGATGTTAACCTGAGACCCAATCGTCTCGACGATTATCTGGGCCAGATTAAGGTCAAGGAAAAGATCGCAATTTTCATTGAAGCCGCGAGGAAGCGGAAGGAGGCGCTCGACCATGTGCTCCTTTACGGCCCTCCCGGTCTCGGCAAGACCACGCTCGCTCACGTCGTCTCGAACGAGCTCGGGGTGAGGATTCACGCCACGTCGGGACCCGTAATCGAGAGGGTGGGCGACCTCGCGTCCATACTCACGAACCTCGAGGACAGGGACGTTCTTTTTATCGACGAGATACACCGTCTCAACCGTATCGTGGAAGAGTACCTCTACTCCGCGATGGAGGATTACAAAATAGACATAATGATAGGCGAGGGTCCTACGGCTAAGTCGATGAAGGTGGGTCTCAACAGGTTTACATTAATCGGTGCGACGACGAGGACCGGTCTCCTCACATCCCCGCTGAGATCGAGATTCGGTGTGGATCTCAGGCTCGATTACTACACTTCGGGGGAAATAGAAGAGATACTGAAAAGGTCGGCGGGTATCCTGGGAGTGGAGATAACGGGTGACGGGCTGGCCGAGCTTTCCTGCCGCGCGCGGGGTACGCCGCGTATCGCGAACAGGCTTCTCAAGAGGGTGAGGGATTTCGCGGAGGTAAGAGCGGACGGGGTTATAGACACCGACGTCGCGGGTTCCGCTCTCGAGATGCTGGAGGTGGATTCCCTCGGTCTCGATAACCTGGACAGGGTCATACTGGAGACTATAATCGGAAAGTTCAGGGGAGGCCCGGTGGGCATCGATACGATAGCGGCCGCCGTGAGCGAAGATAAAGACACTATCGAGGAAGTTTACGAGCCGTTTTTGATACGGCAGGGGCTTATCGTAAAGACGCCCCGCGGAAGGGTCGTCACCACGCTTGGGTATCATCACCTCAACATACCCGCGCCCCGCATGCAAAAGGGGCTGTTCGGGGATTAATTCTTCTTGCTCAGCGGGAGTTCCCTTATAAACTCGTCCCAGTGCTGGACTGTGATGAGGTCGATCTGCTTCCTCGGGCCTTCGTATCCGCCCTCTCCCGGAAACAGCTTATTATAGACCTCGTCCCTGAGCGCAAGCCATTTGTCTATTGACTCGTAATCCTTGAATTTCACGACTGTTTTATATGTCCAGAGGGGCTCGAGCGTGTGAAGTCTCTGGGTGTAAAGCTTGTACTCGTCCACTACGATTCCCCTCTTCTGCATCTCGTTCCAGAACGGGTAGAGCTTTTCTCTGTAAATCTCTAGGAACTTGTCCCTATTCTCGGGTTTAATCACATAGAAGCTCTCCTCTATAACGGCCTTATACCTATCCTCGGCAGCGGATGAGAAAGAAGCCGAAATCGTAAGCAATAACGCACTCAGAACGGCGAGATTCGAAACCTTTATCATAAATGTATTATCGATCCTCCTTTTTTATGACAGCAATATCCCTGATTAGGACTATTATACATTTTGGGCGGAAAATCAAACAAACTCGTGTGGATGAGCCGATTGTAAGGAATTTCATTTGATTTTGGTTTTTATGTATGGAAAACTTAATATGGAATCTTAAATGCGGCTCAATCATATTTAACAATCAGAAGCGTTGATTTTCATTCAAACCCTAAATCCAACTTATCAGCAGGTCAAAGAAGATGACAAACTGGATATATTTACTTTTAGAAACGCAGGCGAATAACGGAGCCGGCCAGATCAGGATACTGAACCTCATAAAGGACGCGAGTCCTGTGGTGAAGTTCGTGCTCCTTATCCTTTTCATCATGTCGCTTATATCGTGGACGATAATTTTTTCAAAGACCTTCGTCCTGAAAAGGGCTGCGAAAAGATCTGAGAAGTTCATGGATCTTTATAACGCGAGCGGAAATTTCGGGAATCTCTATTCCTCCACGAAGCACATCGGAGGGCCCACTGCGGAGGTATTCAGGGCGGGATATACGGAGATTTTGAAGCTTAGAAGGGCGAGCAGTGCCGCTCAGAACCCCGAATCGAGGACGAGCCCCGAGATTATCGTTAACGAGCTCGGCGTTGTTGAGCTCGTCGAAAGGGCTCTCAAGAGGACAATGGCTTCTGAAACCGCAAAGCTGGAGGGCTCGCTCATATTCCTTGCGACTACCGGGAGCGCAGCACCCTTTATCGGTCTCTTCGGGACAGTCTGGGGAATCATGACCTCGTTCATCGGTCTCGCGGGCAGCCAGGGCGTGCCCACGCTTCAGGCAGTGGCCCCCGGTATTGCGGAGGCTCTCGTTGCGACCGCAATAGGCCTCGCAGCCGCTATCCCTGCAGTCATCGCATACAATTATTTCGTAAGCAGGGTAAAAAGAATAGACATCGAGATGGAGAATTTTTCCTCGGAATTCCTCAACATAGTAGATAGATACGTAAAAAAGGTATAGCAAAATGGGAATGCAGACAGGTAAAGAAGGGCGCAGTGTAATGTCGGAGATCAACGTCACGCCTTTTGTGGACGTGATGCTGGTCCTGCTCGTGATATTCATGGTCACGACGCCGATCCTCTATCAGGGTGTGGACGTGAACCTCCCCAAGACTGAGTCCCAGCCAATGCCTTCGCTTGATCGTGAGAGGAAGGTAGTTGTCACCCTCAATAAGAACGGGGGAATATTCATTGAAAAAGAACAATACACACTCGACCAGTTGCGTATAGAGATCAGAAAGCAGATGGCCAATAAGGGGAGAAACTCACAGGACGAGGATGTATTCCTGAGAGCCGATACCAGCGTTCCTTACGGCACGGTCGTCGAGGTCATGTCGGAGATAAGAAATGCGGGGGTGCAGAAGATCGGGCTCATTACAGAGCCTGTGCCGAGTACTGACCGGAGGTGAGGGGGGGGAAATGAAACCGTCCGATAAAGACAAATCCGGGGGCACTTCATTTTGGGGGATGTTCCTGTCAATCGCGCTGCATGCGGTTATATTGATCCTGGTGCTTTTCTGGGGATTCAGCGGTACTTACAGAAACGCCAGCTCGAGCGGGCCGATAGAGGTGTCGCTCTCGGGTTTGGGGCCAGGCGGCGGACGGTATAAAAACCCGGTATCCAGTCAAAACAATCCTCCGCAGGGACCTAAGCCGGCGGAGCCTCCGAAACAGGAACCCCCTAAAGTAGAAACGAAAGAGGAAGTTAAGGAAGTCCCTCCGGCGCCCGAAAAAAAGGAGCCGCCTAAAGAGCCCGAGAAGGAAGAGGTCAAGAAGGCTGAGGTGAAGAAGGAGGAGCCCAAAGAAGAGCCGAAGGAAGAAGAAAAGCCTAAAGAGGTCTTAAAAAAGGAGCCTGAGAAGAAAGAAGTAATTCCGCTCGAGCCCCAGAAGAAAGAGGAGAAAAAGAAGGAAGAGCCCAAAAAGGAAGTGAAGAAGGAAGTAAAAAAAGAAGTCGCCGCAAAGCCCAAAGCGACTGAGAAACCAAAAACCGAATCCAAGAATACGACAGCGAGTAATAAAAAGTACCTTGAAAGCGAAAAGAACAAAGTCCTCCAGGACATCAAGAGACAGAGGGTGCTTGAGAATCTGAAGAGCTCGTCCAAGGAGAGCGAGGAGCCGAATGAGGATATGGGGGAAGAGCAGAAGCTCGCCATGGCTGACAGCGGCAACCTGCCCGAAGGGTCCCGGGAAGGTCCGGGCGATTCGTCAGAGGGAACGAGGAGCCCAGGCGGCGGCTCTTCTATTAACCCCGTACTTTTGAATTTGTATACGGATAAAGTACATCAGAGGATAAGCAGGAGCTGGAGGATACCCCCCAGCGTACCTACCGACGGGAATCTGGAAGCCGGCCTCTTCTTCAGAGTGGATCAGAGCGGAAAGGTGTTCGATGTCAGGGTAAACAGATCCTCGGGTAACTCTGCGTTCGATGAATATTGCGTCAGCGCAATATATAAATCCGCGCCGCTGCCCCCGCCTCCTTCGGAGTTCGCCAAAGCCGCTCGAAATGAGGGAATCACGGTCTCTTTCAAGAATGTGCCCTAAAAGGACGGGACAACATTCGTATTAATTTATTCGTTTTGATTTTTCTTTCCGGAGTTAGACGATGAATCTGATTCTTATACGGCACGGGGAAACCGAGTGGAACAGGACCGGCAGGTGTCAGGGCTTCGCCGATATAGAGCTGAATGACATAGGAAGGAAACAGAAACTGGAGCTAGGGCTCTCACTCAGGGATATGGATGTGTCAGCCGTTTATTCGAGCGACCTCCAGCGGGCGATGAATACGGCGAGCGAGATCGCGAAACATCATAATCTCGAAGTAAAAATCGTCACGGATCTCAGGGAAATGAACCAGGGGGAGTTGGAAGGACTCCTGTTTGAAGAGATACGAGCGAAGTACGCGAACGTACTTAAGGAATGGAGAGAGAGCCCCGAAACCCTCAGGATTCCTGGAGGTGAATCGCTCCTTCAGGTTCAGGAAAGGGCCTGGAGAGTATTCGAGAAAGTCCGCCGTCTCCACCCCGGAGAGACCGTGGTCGCCGTCAGTCACAGCCTTACTATAACCGCGCTCCTGTGCAGGATTACAGGAGTCGGTCTCAAGGGGTTTCGGAATTTCAACCTTCAGGCAGCGTGCAAGAACGTAATATCCTCTGCAAACGGTCAGGCTGAGGTCACGGTGCTTAACGATGTGTCCCATCTCTCCCCGGTCGAATCGCTTCCCCCGTTCTGATT
>JBIOKC010000069.1:0-9658 GCA_044451425.1 Thermodesulfobacteriota bacterium | reverse complement strand
TCTCCTATTAGGGAATATGACCCAATCAAGCATCAAGAATTGTTTTTGGAATTGTTGATTTATTGACTAAGTGTTTTCTCGTGCTAGTAGATTTTATTATTATACCTTAAAAATATAAGTTGCACTATTGCCCCGATTTTTTCCCGATATGTCTGGTTTCCATGCTTTGCGTTACTTGCAATCGATTTCTATAACCTCGGGGACACGTCGTGGATATATGTTGAAACGGTTGATTTAGACCGCTCCCGTTATATGGGGAGCATTGTTTAACGCCGACTTAGAAATGTCTGACACAAGGAGCCCGTATTCCGAATTTGACAGTTTAATTCCATAAACATATAATTGAGAATATTTCTCAATTGTAATTCAAACGGGATACTATTAAGAAAATGAAAAGAAAACCCAATCTATCCCAAAATACAGAAGAACTGAAGGCCGTTTTTCATGCGAAAAAGCTCAAGTGTACCCCTCAGAGGCTGGCGGTGCTGAAAGTACTTCACGAAAGCGGGGCATATCTCTCGATTAACAAAATTGATACGAAGGTGAAGGAGCTCCTTCCGAGCACGGGGCTTGCGACGGTGTACAGAGCGCTTGAGACTCTCATCGAGCTCAACCTCGTCGCGAAGGTGCACCTCGAGGATGGCTGCCACAATTATGCAATCGCGCCCGAAGGACACCAGCACCCCATAGTCTGCACGGAATGCAATAGGGTCATCGAATTTGCGGAGTGCCCGCTTGATAAATTGTCCGAGAAGCTCTCGAAAGACACGGGTGTGCTCATACACAACCATTTCCTTCAATTATTCGGGAAATGCAGGGAATGCCAGACTTAGAAAGGGGAATAAATATATGTCTCACATGCATATACCCGACGGGGTGCTGCCCGTTTGGATAGTTCTCGCGGGGTGGATAGCGACAGCGCTGATACTGGCATTCTGCATAAGGCGGGTCGGCAGCGTCGATCTCAATCGCAAAATACCGTTAATCGGGATAATATCCGCGCTCATGATAGTCGGCATGACGCTCGAGATCGTACCTATCGGATACCATGTCAATCTGAGTGTCATAGCGGGTATCGTGCTTGGCCCGGCTCTGGCTTTTATCTCGGTATTTATCGTCAACCTTATCATCTCGATGTTCGGACACGGGGGCGTAACTGTAGTCGGACTCAACACCCTGATCATAGGGGCAGAAGCGGTGCTTGGCTATTATTTATTTCAATTATTCAGGTTAGTTATGGGAGGAAAATCCCTCGGCTGGGAATCCGCTCTCGCCACATTTTTGAGCCTTTCACTGAGTACGTGCCTAATGCTGGGGATAATATACTTCTCTCAAGTGAGCCCGGAAAGAATCGAGAATATCGGTCATGTGGTTTCGGTTATAGGAAATGGCGTGAGTACTAACCGCGCCGCGGGGACGGGCATTAATTTTTCGAGGTTTGCCAAAACGGTCTTTATACTGTCCCCTCTGGGGTGGGTACTAGAGGCCGTTATAACGGGACTGGTAATCAAATATGTATCCCATGTAAGGCCCGACCTCATCGTATCCGAAAAGTTATAGGAGTTGGCTCATGGACGTATCGGCAATAGATTACTACGCTAATCACGGGACGAGCTTCCTGCATAAGGCACGCGCTGTCTCCAAGATTTTTTTCGCCGGTCTCGTTATCGCATCCGTCGTAATCACAAGCAACTTTTATCTACTACTCGCGATTTACTTGTCACTTTTGTCATTGGTTATCTGGACATTGCTTCCTTTTTCCAAGATTGTGACGATCGCAGCTTATCCCGCGCTATTCGCGTTGATATACGCTGCCGCAAGCTGGAACGGAAGCTGGGTGAGCGCGTCCGTGATAATTTTGAAAGCTATGGACGCCGCTCTGGGTATGGTAATTCTGATAGTCACAACACCCTATCCCGATGTATTCTCAACAATAAGACCCGTTCTCCCGCGGATCATCACGGAGGGACTTTTGCTCACATACAGGTCGTTATTCATACTACTCGAGCTTACGGATAACCTCGTCAGGGGTCTCAGGGTCAGGGGAGGACTCACTCACGGTAGATACTTTAAAAACGTAGTGAATTTCTCCTCCGGTATCGGTCTATTACTTGTAAGGGGGCTCGATCTCTCCGAGAAGTTTTACGGGGTGCTGAGCGTCAGGGGCTATAGCGGAAATATATCGGGAGGACAGAGGGGAGAAAAGAAGGGATCGAACGATTTTACGGCTTTCTCGATAGGTGTATTAATCTTCTCTGCAGCGCTTTGGATACGGACCGATAAGGAAGCGGCCGGATACGGCGGCTACCTACTCGCGCTTTCGGTAATTTCACTATTAATATCATCGACATACATCCTTCTTCCGAAACCGGGGGTGGAATTTTGGAAGAAATAGTCAAGATCAGGGATCTGAAGTTTCAATACCCGGACGGCACTACACTCGTATTCGACGGCTACGACTTCACCGTCGGGAAAGGGGAACGCGTCGTAATGCTGGGACCAAACGGGAGCGGGAAATCCACTCTCCTTTCCCTCCTCCTCGGGCTCCTCAAGCCCGCCGAAGGGGAGATAGAGGTGCTCGGAGTCAACCCCTTGAGAGACTACGATAAAATAAGGGAGAGGGTGGGCGCTCTGCTCCAGGATGTAGACCTCCAGATAATAGCCCCCAGGGTATGGGACGACGTATCATTCTCACCGAGGAATTACGGTTACAAGGAAGAAGAGATAGCAATGCTAGTGGACGACACACTGAAAAAGCTAGACATTGAGCACCTAAAGGATAAGATCCCCCACTATCTGAGCGGAGGAGAAAAGACCAAGGTCGGCCTTGCGGGAGCCCTCGTGATTAATCCGGAACTGCTCATATTAGATGAACCGTTCGAACACATCGACCCCGCCTGCAGGACCGAGCTGATCAAGCTGCTAAATAAGGTGAATAAAGAGAGCGGCACGGCTATAATATTATCGACCCATAACATGAATACAGTCCCCTTGATCGCGGACACGGTTTACCTTATTGCTGATGGTGGAAAGATAGTCGGAAAAGGGACACCCAAGGAAATATTTTCACAGGTCGAAACCCTGTCCGAGTGTCATATCGAGCCTCCGGTATTGGGAGAGCTCTTCTCGGAGCTGAAAAGACTCGGGGTCGAAATGGACGTCTCGCTTACGGTAGACGAAGCCGCCTGTACAATAGCAAACGCAATGGCAATATCGAAAAATAAAACGGGTCTCGGATGAAATCCATAAGAGTTATGAGCAAAACCGGTGTATCGAAACTTTTTATCCCGCTCCTGAGCCTGCTTTTCGTTTTTTCCATAAGCTTACATAACCACAAGATAAGCCTGAACCCGGATTCTAGTGTAAAAATCACAGCCGCAACATATGCGACGAGTCATACAGCAGACGGATGCTCCGCGTGTCTTCTGTACGGGAATATAAAACTCACCAGCCCTGAAACGATTCTCAGCCTTATAGACACAGGGCGGTCGATTTCATTCAACGATACCGAATGGTTAACTTCTCATTCGCATTTAATACGAAATAAGCCTTCCCGCTCACCTCCGGCGATCTGAGCCGATGATCTCCATTTCGACCGAGGGAGCCGCATCCTAAGCACATTATCTTCATTAAGACCTCAGGCATAGACCACGGGATTTCCGATATAAATCGGAACGAAGTCTCTCCGGGGACAATCGGCGCGCCCCTCCGAAATGTCGAAATCGAGCCAGATTAGATCATATAATTACATTTTCGGAGGTGCGATATGAAGTTCATAAGAATTATTATGATATTGAGTTTCGTTTTCATCGCTTCTTCTCCATTTTTGCATAACTCGGCATCCGGACAGGAAAGCGATGATGTTAAGGGTGAAATCAAAGAGCTTAAACAGATGATGGAGAAAATGCAGCAAAGAATCACCGAACTCGAAGAAAAGAACAAGGCCCTCGAGCAGCAGGTGAAAGGAAAAGAAAAGCCGAAGGAGAACGTTGTTGTAAAAGAGGAGACAGAAGCAATCCCGGCAGCGACTCAGCCTCCGCCCCCGCAGGAGGGCTTTTTAAGTAAAGTAGCTCAAACGCTTAACCCTGACATAAGCGTAATAGGAATTTTTTCGGGCGCGTGGTATTCCCGGAACGACCCCTACGTCTTTGCTGAGGACGACCCGCAGCAGACAGGCGTCAATCTGCAGGAGCTGGAACTGGCGTTCCAGAGCATTGTCGACCCATATTTCAGGTTCGATACATTCATCTCATTCAAGCAGAATAGCGTCGAGGTCGAGGAAGCATATGGCACATCCCTTTTCAGTATGCCTCTCAATTCGCAGTTCAGGTTGGGACGAATGAGGGCGAAATTCGGAAGGATAAACCAGATACATACGCACGCACAGAACTTTGTCACTCTCCCGCTCGTCGCCGCGGAGTTCCTGGGCGAGCATCTGAACCCGACGAGTGTAGAGACAGATTTTCTTATCCCTGTGCCCTGGTATATGGAGCTGAGCGCGATGGGCGGCAGCCCTGACGTCGAGACACCGACGTTTGCCACGGACCAGGCTAACGCAAATAACCTGGCTTACCTTCTCTACGTTTTTCACCTCGCTAATTTCTTCGAGGTGAGCGACTCACTCGGAGTCAACCTCGGAACTTCATTCGCTACAGGTAGTAACGGAACCGGCCCCAACGAACGATCGAACCTCTACGGAGTCGACTTTTACGCTAAATACAGACCGCTCAGACAGAACCCATACACCGAATTCAGGCTCCAGTCGGAGTTCATGTGGAGACAGGCGGACACACCCGAGCAGAAGCTCGAGGATTACGGATTTTATACCGAGGGAATCTACAGGTTCGCAAAGAGATGGAACACAGGGCTGAGGTTCGACCTGACCGATACTAACACCCCTGTCTCCGGCAGCGGAAACAGCTTGGTGCTCGTATCGGCAGAATCCGCTAACCTTGCAAGCAGCAGTGCAATCAATCCGGGGGCGACGTTGGGATTACAGGGAAGGGCGTATCGCATTTCGTCCATGATAACGTTCAGTCCGAGCGAATTCTCACAGTTCAGGCTCGAATACGATTATCTGAACCAGGATTATGCGGCAAACCAGCACGCGATCTTCCTGCAGTTCCAATACGCGATCGGAGCCCACGGAGCGCATCCTTATTAATCAAATTTGTGCAGGAGGAAATGATTATGAAATGTTATAACTACTTTCACCGCTTCACGATATTCATTGCTTTCGTCCTCATCTCAATATTCTTTCTCGCGGGGGACGCGTCGGCGAAAGTGCAGATAGTCGCCTCGCTGCCCGATTTCGGAGCGATCGCGAAGGAAATCGGAGGAGACAAAGTAAATGTGGTGAGTCTGGCGAAGGGGTACCAGGACCCGCACTTTGTTGACGCTAAGCCTACATACGTGACTAAACTCAACAAGGCTGACCTTCTCGTTTATAACGGACTCGATCTTGAAATAGGCTGGCTCCCTCCATTGATCACGGGGTCGAGGAATTCGAAAATCACATCAACCGATTCGCGGGGACGCCTCGACGCTTCCACCGCCATACCTCAGATACTCGAAGTGCCGACCACCAAGATAGACAGGTCCATGGGAGACATACATCCGATGGGAAATCCGCATTACCTCCTAGACCCTAGGAACGGCATTCGTGTAGCGGCTGCTATCACCGAGAGGCTAAAGGAGATCGACCCCGGAAACGCCTCTTATTACGAGGAGAATTACAAAAAATTTGCCGATCAACTAAATACGAAAATTAAAGAATGGGACGAAGAGCTCGCTCCCTATAAAGGTACCGAGATTGTGTCCTACCACAAAAACCTCGAATACTTTTCTGAGTGGGCGGGGTTTAAAGAAGTAGGTTTTATAGAGCCCAAGCCTGGTATTTCGCCGTCGCCGTCGCATGTAGCCGACCTTATTAAACAGATGAAAGCGACGAACGTGAAGCTCGTTATCGCTTCAAACTATTATCCCCAAAAGACCGGCTCGCTTATTGCGGAGCAGACAAGTGCCGTGTTTCTTTCCATTCCCACAAGCGTAGGCGGACGGGACGGGATAAATACCTACACCGACCTGTTCGATGTAATCGTCGGCGATATAACCTCGGCATTAAAAAATAAAACGAGTGAGCCCACTCATCAGGCCACGAAGGCGGGTGGATAGATATACGTGCCGATGCAGAGTCCTCTCCGTCAAGTCTCCATACAATAGGACTCAGGGGTCTAAATCGTAATTTAAAGAGAAGGAGAATCAGCAAGCGGATGTCGCATATGATAAGACTCGAAGACGTGATTATAGGGTATGAGAATCGAGGCATACTGGGATCTGTCAACCTGTCGATAGATAGAAGTCAGTTCTGGGGAATACTGGGTCAGAACGGAGGAGGAAAATCCACTCTTCTCAAAACAATTCTGGGCCTGATTCCGCCTGTTTCCGGAAGCATAGAATCGGAAGACGGAATCGTGTTCGGATATGTGCCTCAGAATGAGAAATTCGACCCGATATTCCCCATTTCCGTGGAGGAGATAGTGTCCATGGGTAGATACTGCAGGGTCACCGCAGGGAAAAAACTCGGAACACGAGACAGGGAGCTAGTGTTGCTTTCCATGGAAAAAGTCGGCATAACTCATTTGAAAGACCGTACTTTCAGGTCACTCTCCGTGGGAGAAAAGCAGCGTGCTCTCCTCGCTCGTGCCATATCGGGGGAGCCCGGCATTCTCGTCCTCGACGAGCCTACGGCGTCTGTCGATGTAAAGGGAGAAGCACAAATCATGGAGCTCGTGCAAAAGATCAGGTCCGATAACGGGCTCACAGTGCTGATGGTGAGCCACTTTCTGAATACGGTTACCAATTATGCGGACATGATCATGCTGATCGATAAGGACACCGGTTATTTCAAGGCAGGCGATAGAAGTGAGGTTCTGACCGAAGACAATCTGAGTAGATTCTTCGGACTGAGCCCAGACTCTCGGCAGATCAAGAATTTGAGAGAAATATAGGTACGGGGACGAGGCATAATTAATGGGAATATTGAAAGAATTTATAGACAGTTACTTTCTCTGGCGGGACCCGATTATAGTAGGGGCGGTTTCGGGCGCTATTTGCGGCTTTCTGGGCGTCTACGTCGTGCTCAGGAGAATAATCTTCGTAAGCGCCGCTCTTACTCAAATATCGAGCTTCGGAGTAGCTCTTTCCTTTTATATTGAAGGGTATAGCCTCGGGGCATTGGCGTCTTTGACACATCCGTTCGTACTATCCATTGTCCTCACTTCGCTCGCAGCCCTTTTTTTCGCTCTCAAACGGGACTTCTCCCGCATAAGCCAGGAAGGGGTGATAGGGTTCGGGTTTTTAATCGCTTCTGGAGCGGTCGTAATTCTCGGTGACAGGATAACCAAAGGCGCCCACGATATAGCCAACATCCTTTTCGGAAGCGCTGTCGTCGTCGATCCGAAGGACCTGATTATAATTCCCGCCGTTGCTCTAGCGGCGGCAATAATACACATCGTTTACTTCAAAGATTTTATATTCATTTCGTTCGATGAAGAATCCGCACGGCTATTCAAATACCCGGTACGAAAGCTGAATACGGTTCTGCTGATCACAATAGCTATAGTGGCTTCAGTATCAACCAGAGCTCTCGGGGCGCTCCCGGTCTTCGCATTCCTTGCGCTGCCGCCCCTGACCGCGCTGTTTCTTACAGAGAAGCTCAAGCTTGTTTTCGCTCTTTCCGTGATAATGGGCGTATTGTCGGCGACACTCGGTTATTTCTTTTCGTTCATATTGTCGATTCCCACGGGGGCCTCCATGGCTGTATGCGCTTCGGTCTTTTTTATCCTGGGTCTCTTGTGGCGTGAGGTCGGAATCAGAATTTAGTATGAGGATAAGAGAAACTATGAATGCACTACCGCAGACCATGAGAAATCCCCCATTCGCAATGCCGCTGCTGTTTTCGGCCTTCCTTATATTCACAGCGTGCAGTAAGTACGGGAAAGTCGCCGATACGCTGGATTTCCTGAAGTTCGAAAGCTTTAACTGTGATGTGGTCAGAGTCGAAAGCGGTGACAGTTTTTTCTGCCTGCCTCCCGATATGGATATGGAGAGAATAAGGCTCATCGGAGTCAGCATCTCTCAAGAGAGTGAAAACGACGCTAAAAAATATTGCGAATCGATACTGAGAAGGGGGACTCTCGTAAAGATAGAGCCGGATAAGAAACCCGGGGGGAGAGAGGATGATATTCCGGCTTACGTATTCGTACCGGGCGGGAAAATGCTGAATGTCCTGCTCATAGATAAGGGATTTGCGACGCCGGCTGAAAAAGAGCTGAATGAGAAGTATAAAAATTTATTCACCGGAGCAAAGAAGCAGGAAAAGCCGGAAAAAAATGAAACCATAAATCAAGGGGAGAAGCCGCCATGGCTCAGGTAATCAAGAAGACATGACAATATTGAAAATTACGGACCTCAAAAAAAGTTATATATCTCCAGAAGGAGAAAACATATTAGTGATAGACGTACCTCATTTCGCACTGGAAACCGGAGATCAGATCGCGCTTATGGGAGACAGCGGCTCGGGTAAGACGACTCTCCTTAACCTTATAGCAGGCATTCTGAGACCCGACAGTGGAAGCATACTCCTATCGGGCAGGGATATGTCGTCTCTTACCGAATCGAGAAGGGACAGACTCAGGGCAGAAAACATAGGATACACATTCCAAACCTTCAACCTCCTTCAGGGTTATTCGGCGCTTGAGAACGTCATGCTCGGAATGATGTTCTCAAGCGGAGAGGATAAAAGTTTGGCGCTTTCTCTCCTTGAAAGGGTAGGCCTCACCGGGAGGGTCAACTATAAGCCCGGTCAATTGTCGGTCGGGCAACAGCAGCGGGTGGCCTTGGCAAGGGCGCTCGCAAACCGTCCCAAACTGGTCCTGGCAGACGAGCCGACAGGTAACCTCGACTTCAGGAATTCGGGTGAAGCCGTAAACCTCATCCGCGGGATATGCAGCGAGAACAATGCGGCGCTTCTGCTCGTTAGCCACGATCAGAACGTGCTCGACAAATTCGAGCGAGTGGAGAAATTGAGTGAAATAAACCGTGCGCTGAATAGTTGAGGAGAAACAGGTATCGCTATGAAAAAATTAAGAGGAATTTTTCTTATAGTCTTGAAGAGCCTGATGCATCATAAGCTGTCGACAGTTGTAACCGTAATATCGGTAGCGCTCGCATCGGGCCTGGTCATGTCCGTATTCTGCATCAGAAATCAAACATACGATGCGTTCACGGGGGGTTCCGTCGGATTCGATGCCGTTCTCGGGGCGCGCGGGAGCCAGCTTCAGCTCGTACTAAACGCTGTATTCCATCTCGAAACATCCCCTGGGAATATTCCCTGGGAAATGTACCAGGCAGTCAAACGAGACCCGAATGTCGTGCTCGCTGTCCCCTATGCGGTCGGAGACAATTACAGGGGCTGGAGGATAGTCGGGACTGACAAACAGTTATTTACAGACCTCGAATTCCGTAAAGGGAGAAAATTCAGAGTCAGTCCGGGAGGAAGGATTTTCGATCCTCAAAAGAAAGAAGCCGTCATCGGCAGTTACGTCTCGGACAGGACCGGCCTGAAGGTAGGCTCGAAATTCCATCCCTATCACGG
>JBIOKC010000068.1:0-9870 GCA_044451425.1 Thermodesulfobacteriota bacterium | reverse complement strand
GCCGAGGATGTAAAGAAGAAGCTCGGAAAGGTATTGGGGAATGGGGATATAGGATCGATGAACGTGAAGGGCAGGGATTTGAGGGCGGGAATTCCGCGCACGATAGAGATAACTTCCGAGGAAGTTAAAGAAGCTCTGACAGAGCCGGTAAGCCTGATAATAGAAGCTATAAAGCAGGCACTTGAAAGAACGCCGCCGGAGCTTGCCGCGGATATCGTGGACAGTGGCATCATGCTTACGGGCGGGGGTGCATTGCTCGGCAACCTTGATCAGCTTATAAAAGAAGAAACCGGCCTGCCTGTAACCCGTGCCGAGGATCCGCTCACATGCGTCGTTTACGGTTCGGGCAAAGCTCTTGAGGAGCTTGATTTGCTGAGAGAGGTAAGCATAGGCTATTCCTGAAAAGGGAATATGCCAACCGTGTATTATGGCTCTTTTGCTGATATGATATACAAATGGGCTTCTTGAAGCGCCGCACCATACTTGTCATACTTGTACTCTTCTTTATTGCGCTGCAGCTTTTTTCGCTCGATCTCAGGGTAAGAAACAGTCAGAATCCCATATCGAAATTTGTCCTTACTCTAACTTATTATCCTCAGAAAATTATTACCGTCGTTACAAACAAGGTTGTGGGTATGTGGTGGGATTATATCGACCTCGTTCATGTTAAAGAAGAGAACATGAAGCTCAGGGATGAGCTTGCCAGACTGCGTCAGGGAAAGTTCGAATTCGCCGAAATTGAGTCTCAGAACTCGAGGCTGAAAAAACTTTTGCAGTTCAAAGAGACGTCTCCTTATCCGACCGTATCCGCAAACGTCATAGGCGCGAGCCCCTCAATGCTTCGCTCTCAGGTTGTGATAGTCGACAAAGGGAGTGTCGACGGCATAACCGAAGGTATGCCCGTTGCATCTTACGACGGGATAGTCGGCCGGATACTTCTCGTCGGGGATAAGAGCTCCGAAGTGCTTCTGATAACGGACCCCGTCAGCGCGGTCGACGCGTACATACATAGGACCAGGGCGAGGGGCATTGTAAAAGGCGTCGGGAACGGCTGTGAGATGGAGTACATCGAAAACAATTCCGATGTAAGCATAGGCGACAAGGTTATCTCTTCGGGAAAAGACGGCTTTTTCCCCAAGGGCGTAATAATCGGCACCGTTACTGGTATCAGCCCGAGCGGAAGCTTCGTCAGCGCGGGGGTTTCTCCGCACGTCGATCTTAACTCGCTCGAGGAGGTAGTGATAATTCAAAAGCCTGTAAACAACTTGGTATTTAATGAATCAGACTCTTACTTATATATCATTGGTTCTCGTGTCAATCGTACTGATCACAGTACAGACAACCTTGCTGTCTCCTAGAAAAGTCGGTCCGCTGTTTCCGGATTTGAATTTGATCTTTATAGTTTTTCTCGCCGTCTTCTCGGAGCTGCGCGGGAGCTTCCTTATAGCTGCGGGTAACGGGTACATGATGGATGTCTTTTCGGGGAATCTCCCAGGGACTTTCACCATATCCAGACTTAGCGCATATCTCCTGGTTCGCACAAGCTCGAACCACTTTTATCTGAAGAAAATGATGGTGCTGGGTCTCGTAATATTCATCGCGACTATTTTTACGTGGACTTTTATTTTTACTATAATTAGAATTAAGGGTGACACAGGCTTTGAGTTTTCGTTCAGCGATGTAGCTATCCAAGGACTTATAAATACGGTTGTAGGCGTGCCGCTTTTCTGGGCCGCGGACAGGATACATGCAAGATTTCAGAAGTAGGCTTGTAATATCGACTATAATTCTGGGTATAGCGTTCCTGGGATTGGTATCCAGACTGTGGTTTCTGCAGGTCATCAAAGGGGACGAATACGAGGCGTTTTCCAGAAACAACAGGATAAGAATAGAAAGAGTTCCCGCTTCGAGAGGGAGGATTCTCGACAGGTTCGGACGTGAGTTTGTCGTAAACAGGCCGTCATTTGACATTTATGTGATGCCAAAGGATGTCAGGGATTACCACCTGCTCGGCGTGAATCTGTCCGGCGTGTTTCATGAGGAGCCTGAAAATATAGAGCATAAGATAGCGCAGGCCGCTAATAAGAACCGTTTTAAACCTGTTCTCGTCGCGCAGGACATTAACCGTGACCAGCTGGCATATATAGAGGCTAGAAGGACATCGCTCTCCGGCATCATTATAGAGGTGAGCAATTTAAGGCAGTACCCGCACGGCAAGTTGGGAGGATCATTTCTGGGCTACATAGGAAAGGTGAGCGAAGACGAGCTCCAGGCGAACCCTGATCTCAGCAATAATGACCTTGTGGGAAAGACAGGGGTTGAAAAGAGATGGGAAGAGTCGCTCCGTGGGGAGGAGGGGTTCGATCAGAAAGTTACTGATGCGCTCGGGAGGGAAGTAAATTCGAGCCTTTTTCAGAAAGACCTCGTCAATAAGGACAGTACCCCCGGTCACGATGTAGTTCTGTCAATAGATATGGACCTGCAGCAGGCGGCGGAAGACGCTCTCGGCGGCGAGTTCGGCGCAGTAGTTGTAATTAACGTCAAGAATGGCGAAGTATTGGCTCTGGCGAGTGAGCCTACTATCAATCCAGCCGATTTTGTGAAGGGTATCGATCCGAAGACATGGTCGGAGCTTATTAAAAATAAGAACTTCCCTCTCGTG
Organism: Thermodesulfobacteriota bacterium; assembly: GCA_044451425.1. GTDB lineage: Bacteria > Desulfobacterota_D > UBA1144 > Nemesobacterales > UBA2774 > 2-12-FULL-53-21. The sequence continues at coordinate 7,208 of JBIOKC010000068.1, read as the reverse complement.
AACCGTGCTACTCAGGGCCTTTACGCGCCAGGCTCCGTTTTTAAGATTATACCGAGCGCCGCTGCTTTGAGTGAAGGAATAATCAGCCCGGATACACTTCTCAATTGTCCGGGTTTCCACACGTTGGGATCGCATATCTACAAGTGCTGGAAAAAGGGAGGCCATGGCTTGGTGAATTTGAGGTCTGCGATAGTCCACTCGTGTGATGTGTATTTTTACCAGCTCGGGGAAAGACTGGGAATAGACCTGCTATCCAAGTATATGAAAATGTTTGGTCTCGGCTCTGTCACAGGCATCGGGATCGAAGAACGCGCAGGAGTAGCTCCGAGCAAGGAATGGAAACTGGAGAGGTTTAATAAGCCCTGGTACAAGGGCGAGACGACCGTTACGGCAATCGGCCAGGGTTATATAAGCGTAACCCCGCTTCAAATCGCCATGATGACGACTGCGATAGCGAATGACGGCACACTGCTTACGCCGAAGCTGGTTATAAAAGAAGTTGCTTTCAATAAAGATACCATTATAAATGATGTCCCGCCGAAGGGACATATGCCCGTTAGCCATGAAGTGCTGTCCCTAATCAGGGATGCCATGACGGGCGTTGTCAACGATCCTGGAGGAACCGGTCATGGAGCAAAAATGGAGAATATAACGGTCGCGGGTAAAACGGGCACGGCACAGGTGATTTCGCTCGATTCTCAAGGCGATGAAAAGGCGCACGAAGACCATGCCTGGTTTACCTCCTTCGCCCCGGCCGAGGATCCTGAAATCGTCGTAACCGTACTTATAGAACACGGCGGACACGGTGGAGCCGTATCTGCTCCGATTGCGAAGAAAATAATCGAGACATATTATAATCTGAAGAAAGAGAGAAAAACAAATGATAATGTTTGACAGGAGGCTGCTCCTGAATTTCGGATGGTCTCTCTTCCTCATGACCCTGGCGTTCGCGGCGCTTTCCCTCATAAATCTCTACAGCGCGTCTTATCAAACCGGTCTCGGTTATTTCAAGAAACAGGCGGTATGGGTATGCATAGGCGTTATCTCTATGATAATTGTTTCATTTATAAACAATAAGCTGATAAAGCGATACGCACTATATATATATGGTTTCTCTATACTGCTCCTACTTTCGGTTTTCGTATTCGGTAAGGTAGTTGCGGGAGCGAAGGCTTGGATTACCATCGGCAATTTTGCAACCATTCAGCCTTCGGAGCTTGCAAAAATTCCGATTATACTGGCGTTAGCCAGGTTTTACGACAACGATTATGAAGGTATGCCATACAGCCTGCTCGAGCTTGTAAAACCGCTGCTGCTGGTAGCTCTGCCGCTCGCGCTTGTCATGCTCCAGCCCGACCTCGGCACCTCCCTTACGATAGTGCTTACTTGCGGGAGCATAATTTTATTCGTGGGAGTGGAGAAGAAATCGATATTGTTGATTCTGGCAGTTGTTATTGGATTTTCTTATCCGGCATGGCATTACTTCATGAAACCTTACCAGAAGGAAAGAATAATAAATTTACTTGAGCCCTCGAATGACCCGCTCGATACCGGTTATAACGCAATACAGTCACGAATAGCAGTGGGCTCCGGGAGGCTGACGGGAAAGGGATTCATGTCGGGCTCGCAGACACAGCTGAGGTTTATACCGGCTCAGCAGACCGACTTCGCATTCTCCGTTTTTGCGGAAGAATGGGGTTTCCTCGGCAGTTTCCTCGCACTGCTTCTTTATTTTATTATTATCCTCTGGATACTCGATACCGCGAGCAGGTCGAAAGATAAATTTTCGGTAATTGTATGTTTCGGGATTGCGGCCATGTACTTCTGGCATATCTTCATCAACGCGGGGATGGTAATAGGGATATTCCCAATTACCGGTGTACCGTTTTTGCTCATGAGTTACGGCGGCTCTTCGACACTGTCTACGCTCATCGGTATCGGCATTGTGCTCGGGATCAGAATGAGAAAGTTTCCGATGCACGGAGCTGCACTCGATCTCAAGTAATCTCCTCCCCCTTCAGATCACTTGCGCTAGGCACCCCTCCAAGGCTTTTTGACCGGTGGAGAGCGCGAAGTATCGCGTTTTCCGTGAGCTCGGCGGCGATTATCCCGGCGAGGTTGGCGTTACCCTCTTTTTCGCCACAGGAAACCGCGATTACCACGTCTCCGTCTGCTATCGTATGCACGGGTGATATCACCTTAGCAAGTCCGGTCTGTGCGATATTGGCTATTCTCCCGAGCTCGGATTTCGTGAATTTTGAATCGGTCAGGACTACTCCGAGCGTAGTGTTTTGAGATTTGTCTTCTCTGAAAGTAATTCCTTTCTTAAAAAGGTTAACCGTGCCCGCAAATTTGTTGCTGCGGGGTGTAGTTCTTACGCCTGCGATGATTTCCCCGGTTTTCGGCGATACCACGTCGCCGAACGCATTGACTACGACAAGAACAGCTACCATGGAGCCGGTATCGAATTTGTAGCCGGCGGTGCCTATACCCCCTTTGGTCGCATAATCGAGGCCGAGTAGCTTCCCGACAGTAGCGCCCGTTCCCGCGCCTACGCTTCCCTCCTCTACCCGCGAAGAGGAGGCGTTGACACACGCCTTGTAACCCATGCGCGCGTCGGGCCTCAGCTTCCCGTTCCCTATGCCGAGGTCGAATATCACCGCCGTCGGCACGGACGGAACCACCATACCATAACCGACGCTGAGCCCGGTGTTCCTCTCTTCCAGGTATTTCATTACGCCCCCGGAGGCGTCGAGTCCGTAAGCGCTCCCTCCTGTGAGGAGGATTGCGTGGATCTTGCCGAAAGTATTGTGGGAGAGGAGCGAATCGATTTGCCTTGTGCTGGTACCTCCTCCTCTCAAATCGATCGCGCCCACAGCGGGCTTGTCGAAGAGTACTACGGTGCATCCCGTCACCGCTTCGAAATCGGACGCATGGCCGACTCTTATGCCTTCAATATCCGTAATTGAGATCATGATGATTATTCTAAAATCAATATTTTTTATTTCAAAGCGCGCTGCATCAGTGCCCCCTGCACTTAACTTGACAGGATATGATAATCAGATAGAATCTTCCACGTTTTGAGGTTATTATGGTGTGGGTATTTACGGATGGATAACCTCTTTTGTTTTCATTATAATACCCTAAATTCAATCCGAATTATGATTAAGCTCCTGCGACGAGATGAAAGACGGCGCGAAAGGGATTGTATAACGGGTGTGTTTAACCGTGGGTGAATAAAAGCTGGCTTCAAAATATGTATAGTCCCAAATTATTGATAAGAATGTCGGTTCTTTTATTATTTTTTTCTGCTTATCAAGCGTTTGCATTAACCGACGCGAGGGACGTGAAGGACATAGGGTTTGACGAAAAGCTTGGTGCTGTAGTTCCGGGCGATATTATGCTCCGTGATGAAGACAACGAGCCGGTAAAAATTAAGGATTTATTGACACCCGGTAAGCCGGTAATATTGAACCTCGCTTATTTCAGGTGCCCGAGACTTTGCAGTATTACGGCAGATGGTCTTATTCAGGTCATGAACGAACAGAAAGCGCTCGAGCTCGGAAAGGATTTCAAAATTTTGACAGTCAGTTTCGACCCCAAAGACACTCCGGAATCTGCCGGGAATAAAGCAGTCCGGTATCGCGAGAGGGTCCTGCAGGGCGTATCTCTAAAGGAGAATTGGCTGTTTTTAACTTCCGACCAGGAAGATATAAAAAAACTGACGGATGCGGTAGGATTTAAATTCAAGCCCGACGGTGAAGAATTCGCCCACCCTTCCGGAGTGATTGTACTTACTCCGGAGGGAAAGGTTTCCAGGTACCTTGAAGGTATTCAATATGACCCTGAAGATTTCAGGCTGGCCCTGCTCGAGGCGTCTGAGGGGAAAATCGGCTCCTCGGAATTGATAAACAAAGTACTCCTCTTCTGTTACGGATTCGACCCCATAGGTAAGCGATACGCGCTCAAGGCATTATATATTGTCAAGGCTGCGGGTATTATTACGCTGCTCACGCTTTGCGGTGTGCTGACGTTTTTCTGGAGGAGAGAGAGGAAGGAGCACGAATAGGAGAATGGAGGTTTAAAGAGACTAATGACTTGGATTCCAGAGGCCGCATCGAACCTGGCAAGCAAGGTAGACGGAGTATTACTGCTCATTACTCTGATGTCGCTTGTATTTTTCGTACTTATCACGATTTTTTTAGTATATTTCGCAATCAAATATAGAAGAAGAAACGAAGACGATGAAACGCCCTATATTACCGGGAATGAGACTCTTGAGCTTATCTGGACTATAATACCTTCTATTTTACTGATCGTACTCTTTATTTACGGTTATAGCGTTTTCAAGGAAATGAGAACCCCTCCCAAGGATGCTGTGGATATAGGGGTTACGGCAAAGCAGTGGCTCTGGACTTTTAATTATTATAACGGTAAGAAAACGATTAATGAGCTTTACGTCCAGCAGAACAGGCCTGTGCGGCTCGTGATGCAGTCGGATGACGTAATTCACGATCTCTTTATACCGGCATTCCGTATGAAGCAGGATGTCCTACCCGGCAGATACGTTCAGGAGTGGTTTACACCCACCAAGATCGGCACATTCGATATTTATTGCACGCAGTACTGCGGGACGGGACATTCTTCTATGCTCGCCAAAGTCATAGTGCTCAGTCCCGAGGCCTACAGAATATGGGAACAAGGAGAGAAGGCAGGAGAAGGCGCGGGCGTTGCGTCACTTTCCCCAGCCCAGCTAGGTGAGAAGATATACAAGGAAAAGGGGTGTAGTGCGTGCCACAGCATTAACGGGACTAGAATTGTAGGTCCGTCGTTTAAAGGAATATACGGCCACCCTAACGAATTGGAGGACGGATCGAAAGTTGATGTGGATGAGAACTATATCAGGCAATGTATATTAGAACCGGCGGCGCAGCGGATAAAGAGTTATCAGCCTGTGATGCCTTCTTTCAAGGGCATACTGAGTGATGAAGATATTACAGGGGTCATAGCCTACATTAAGACATTGAAATAGGTGTTTTGAAATTAAGGAGGCTTGTTTTATGGCAAATCATACAATTGCCCATAATGTGTATGTTTCCTTCCTCGAGGAAAAGGGGATACTCTCCTGGATTCTTTCTACCGACCACAAACGAATCGGTATAATGTATCTAGTTTCGATTTCTTTTTTCTTCCTTGTGGCGGGATCGATCGCTCTTATGATGAGGTACGAGCTGCTCACGCCTCATGGCGATTTCGTTCAGCCCCATACGTATAACGTGTTCTTTACGCTGCACGGGTCGATTATGGTTTTCTTCTTCATAGTTCCGGGTATCGCCGCAAGCTTCGGTAATTTCCTCATACCGCTGATGATAGGTGCTCGCGATGTGGCGTTTCCGAAGCTCAACCTGGGTACTTACTGGCTTTACCTGCTTGGGACGCTGATAATGGCTTTTGCCCTTGCGAAACCGGCGGACACGGGGTGGACATTCTATACTCCTTACAGCGCACAGACCAATACGGATGTGGTTTTGCTTACACTTGGAGTTTTCGTCCTCGGTTTCTCGTCGATTCTTACTGGACTCAACTTCATAGTCACGATTCACAAGTTGAGAGCGCCCGGTATGACCTGGTTCAGGCTTCCGCTCTTTATCTGGGCCTCTTACGCTACTGCTTTATTGCAGCTCCTGGCAACACCGGTCGTCGGCATTACGCTTTTGCTTCTCATCGCCGAGAGGACGCTAGGTGTTGGATTTTTCGATCCTGCGAAAGGAGGGGATCCCGTCCTGTTTCAGAATTTTTTTTGGTTCTACTCCCACCCTGCGGTTTACATTATGATTGTCCCTGCGATGGGCATAATTTCGGAGATTATTCCTGTATTTGCAAGAAAGCCCATATTCGGCTATAAGGCAATAGCATATTCGAGTCTCGGGATCGCGTTTATAAGCTTCCTTGTATGGGCGCACCATATGTTTGTAGCTGGCATTTCCGAAGTAGCGGCGATGATTTTCTCTTTTCTGACATTCCTTGTGGCGATACCTACCGCGATAAAGGTGTTTAACTGGACGGCGACGCTTTATAAAGGCTCTATCCAGCTTCACTCCGCCATGCTGTATGCACTATCTTTTCTCTTCCTCTTCACCATAGGTGGGCTTACCGGACTTTTCCTCGGAGCGCTCGCGTCCGACGTGCATCTCCATGACACATATTTCGTAGTCGCCCATATGCACTATGTAATGGTAGGCGGAACAGTCATGGGCTTTTTCGGCGGGCTTCATTTCTGGTATGCCAAATGGTTCGGCAAGATGTTTAACGAAACTGTTGCGAAGATAGCTTGGTTTTTCATATTTATAGGCTTCAATGTTACGTTCTTCCCTCAGTTCTTCCTTGGTGTTGAAGGCATGCCCAGGAGGTACGCCACTTATCCCGCAAAATTTCAACCGCTGATGGATATTTCCACTTACGGATCATGGATACTGGCAATCGGTATTTTCATAATGACTGTAAATCTCATAGTAGGTCTGATAAGAGGAGAAAAGGCTCCTCAGAACCCTTACGGTTCTCTTTCTCTCGAATGGCAGGTGCCTTCACCTCCGCCGCATGAGAATTTCGAAGAAATACCTCACGTGACGGACTGGACTTACGGATACGGAAAAAAGAATTAATCGGAGGCGTAAATGGGAAACGCTAGCGCAGAACATACACACGGTCACCAGGTAGATCCGGCTGTCGAGTACAGCGCTTCAAAGTTCGGTATGTGGCTCTTTCTCGGTACTGAAATCCTGCTCTTTGGAGGGTTATTTGCGGCTTACGCAATTTTCCGCGCCAAGTATCCGGAAATGTTTTTCGAGGAGCATCTAGAGCTTAATAAGAAATTGGGCGCGATAAACACCTGCATCCTGATATTCAGCAGCTTAACCATGGCTATGGGTGTTTCCGCAATTCAGCGCGGCAAACAAATGACCACCGCAATATTGGTTCTGGTTACTATATTGTGCGGACTCGCGTTCGGCACAGTTAAGTATTTCGAGTATAGCGCGAAGTTCCATCACCACATATACCCGAGTACTAGTATTTTCTTCTCTCTTTATTTCATGATGACCGGGCTGCACATGCTTCACGTTTTCGCGGGATTATTGGTACTCAGTACTTTATTTGTCCTGACGCTCAAAGGTAAGTTTAATGCGAAATACAATACCCCTATAGAGGTG
>JBIOKC010000067.1:0-9927 GCA_044451425.1 Thermodesulfobacteriota bacterium | reverse complement strand
TTCGCCGTCCCGAAGTCAGGCAGGTATCCCTTGTATATATTCATCTCCAGGGAATTATCAAGCAGCTCGGGATGGAATTAATTTTCTTTCTTCGGCAACAAGTACTTCTGGATCCGGCAATTCGATCCGAAAATATTTTATAGCCGTATAACGCGAAGTCAAAATTTATTTCGGCTGCTGCTGAGTCATGCAATGTACGGCCCCCCCTCCGTATATAATATCGCTGCAGTCTATAGCCGCTACTTTGCGTCCGGGAAAACAGTTCCTTATGATTTCAAGAGCTTCCTCGTCGTTATTATCGTTGAATACAGCTGCAAGGACGACCGTGTTGCCTATATAAAAGTTGGTGTATGAGACCGGGGCTTTGCTTCCGTCGTCGTACCTCACGTGCGGCATCGGGAGCTTGATGATTTCAAACGGCTTGCCTGCGGTATCCGTAGCCTGCGATAAGATGTTGTAGTTGTCTTTGAGTATTTCGTGATTCTCGTCACTAACGTTGTCCTCGTATGCGCAAACGATTTTATTCGGTGCTACAAAGCGTGCGAGTTCGTCTATGTGTCCGTCGGTATGGTCGTTGACGAGGCCTTCCTTAAGCCAGACGGTTTTTCGGACACCCAGGTAAGCTCCGAGGTATTTTTCTATATAGGTTTTCGATTTGCCGGGGTTGCGGTTTTCATTCAACAGGCATTGCTCGGTCGTGAGACACATCCCCTCGCCGTTCACATCTATCGCCCCGCCCTCGATTACAACACGGGGCTTTTTGATGGGCAGTTTTTTCCACCCGCTTATTTTTTTTGGTATTGCGCCGTCTTTCAGCAATTCCTCAAACTTGTTGCCCCATGCGTTGAAGAGCCATTTGATGATAACGGTTTTCGCCGCGCCGTCTTTGACGAATACCGGCCCTGTGTCCCTCAACCACACGTCGGCGTAGTCGGTGGGATGGAAGTTTATCTTTTTAACGTCTATTGCTGCTCCGGCGAGCATTTCTTCCGCCTTTTCCTTCATATCTTCACTCAACACGAGCAGTTCCGCCGTCTCGCTCCTGTAGATGGCCCTCAGGATTTTTACGTAAGCGGCTTCAGCTCTTTCCACTCTTCCCGGAAACGTGATTTCATCGTAGGGCCAGGCGAGCCAGACAGCCGAGTGCGGCTCCCATTCGGCGGGCATGCGGTATGTCTGCATGTTTCTCTTATTCATAGACGGCTTACTATTTCTGACCCAGAGCCTTTTTCATGTCTTTATAACGCCGGACTTTCTCGAGCTTCCTGGATTTCTTAACCAGCTTTCCCGAAGTAATCATTCCGTAAGTGTCAGGTCTGCGGTTACGTAAAAAACCCCAGCCCTCCGAATAAAAGTCGTTTCGTTCGAGGTCGAGCTGCATGACTATAATTTCATCCTTTGTCGAGGACGCGCATTTTAAGATTTTACCGAAGGGGTCTGAAATGAAGGACCGTCCCCAGAATATTATCCTGCCCTCACGGCCCACTCGGTTCACGGCGGCTACGTGTACGCTGTTCGAAATAGCATGTCCCCTTTGCACGGTTTCCCAGGCGTCATGCCAGTCTCCTTCCGCGTCGTAACCGATGATTCTGCCTATCGCGGTCGGATAGAAGATTATCTGGGCTCCCTTTAGGCGGGCGATGCGCGCTGCTTCAGGGAACCACTGGTCGTAGCAGATGAGTACCGCGAATTTTACGTCTCCCGCCTTGAAAATCGTATAGCCGGATATGCCCTCTTCGAAATACTCCTTCTCGTAGAAGCCAGGGTCCTGGGGGATGTGGATTTTGTGATACCTGCCCTTAAGTTTTCCGTTTTTGCCGATTACGACCACCGTGTTGAAATATTTCCGTTTCTTTTTTTCATAAAAGGGAACTATGATCGTCACGCTTAATTCCTTAGCTGCTTTCCTCATCTCGCTCACAGTGTAGTCCGTGATGCTCTCCGCATAATCTTCTTTGTTTATTTTTTGCCGCTGCGGGAAATAAGGTGTCTGGAATAGTTCCTGGAGAGCGACGATCTCGGCCCCATTTTTCGCGGCTTTCTCGATCATCTCGACCGTTTTGGCGACGTTATGCCGGACGTCTTTCGAAACTTTGCTTTGAATAAGTGCAATCGTAACGGTTTTCATGAAAATTATATTACAGTTTACTCTGAATATCGGAAATAAAAACCGGCTTCATACGCCGTTAATAATTCGGGAGAGGCCTATATGAGCCATATGTATCTGGCGACGAACAGTCCTGCGATTAGATACAGCAGCCAGTGCACCCTCTTACCCCTGCCGTTTATGACCTTGAGGAGCACATACGAGATAATCCCGAATGAAATACCTTCCGTTATGCTGAATGCGAGCGGCATGATGACGAGCGTCAGGAACGCGGGTATCGATTCCGTATAGTCCTCCCAGTCGATGTGTACGACGTTCCTGAACATCATGCTCCCGACTATTATAAGCGCGGGAGCGATTACGGGATAGAGCGTCACTCCGCCGCTCTCATAGCCGGCCCCTATCATGTGCACGATGGGACTGAAAAATATGGAGAGCAAAAACAGCACCGCCACCACGATTGCAGTAAGCCCCGTCCTCCCGCCGGCCGAAATCCCCGATGCGCTCTCTATGTAGCTCGTAACTGTGGAAGTACCGAGTAACGCCCCGCCGCACGTGGCTATCGCGTCTGACAGCAGCGCCTGCCTCGCCCTCGGCAGCTTTCCCTCCTTTATCATCCCTCCCTGCTGGCTCACCCCGGTAAGAGTCCCAATAGTGTCAAAGAGGTCGAGGAAGAGGAATACGAAAATCACCGTGATCAGGTGAGGGTCTTTAAAGACGTTCGGGATGCTCAGCTTGAGGAGTGTAGGAGCTATCGAAGGCGGCGGTGAGACGACTCCATTGAATTCCACTATCCCTGTAATGAGGCCAGCGACGGCTGTAGCGAGTATGCCGACGAGTATGGCTCCCCTGAACCTCATGGCTAAAAGCACGGCCATTACGATTAGGCCTAGAATAGCGAGAAGCGTAGGCGTCGCACTCAGGTCCCCGAGCGTTACGTAAGTGACCGGGTGTCCGACCACGATTCCGGACCATTCGAGTCCTACTAGAGCTATCAGGAGTCCTATGCCCACAGGAATGCCGTTTTTAAGGCAGGGAGGCAGGACGTTCATGAGAGTTTCCCGGAGCCCGACCGTGGAGAGCAGAATAAAAACGAGGCCCGCGACAAATACCGCTCCTAAAGCGTGCTGCCACGAGTAACCGAGCGTGAGAACGACTATATATGTGAAATAGAAGTTGTGCCCCATAGCGGGCGCAAGAGCTATCGGATAGTTTGCGAGTGAGGCCATGAGCACCGCACCGAGCGCACTCGATACGCAGGTCGCCACCATCACTGCCCCGGGGTCCATTCCGGCGGCCCCCATTACGGTGGGCTATACGAATATGATATACGACATGGTCATGAACGTCGTAAGCCCAGCTACGAGCTCGCGTCCCGGAGTCGTATCCTGCTCACTTAAGTTAAATAGCCTTTCAAGCATAGTTGAGGGATGATTTCTTTATCAGAAATTTTTGTTGTCATTATCACACGATGACGAGTATTATGTCAATCGGGTGTAACGGAAAGGCCGGTCTGATAAGCCCTGGTTCCCCATAATATTTAACGGTTCGGTTGCGCGGAGAACATGCCTGAATACCTGGAGCTACTTATTCTCTTCTGTGTGGGGATTATCGCGGGGGTGATAAACGTTATGGCGGGCGGCGGTTCGAGCCTCACGCTTCCGGCTCTGATCTTTATCGGGCTCGACAGCTCTGTTGCGAACGGCACTAACCGTGTAGGCATATTGCTCCAGAGCGTATCCGCGACTCTTTCATACCGTAAGGCGAAAATCTCCGAAATCGAAAATAGCATGAAGCTCGCGGCCCTCACCCTTCCCGGCGCTGTGCTGGGAGCTTTCCTATCGCTCAAGATTGGCAACGAGTGGTTCGACCGGATCCTCGGCCTCGTCATGATAGGAATAATCGTGTCCATGCTCGTACCGCAGAAATTCGAAGTTATTGTCGACGGCGAGAAGAAGTCGAAGCTCATATACCTGGTTATGCTAGCCATAGGCTTCTACGGGGGCTTCATTCAGGTCGGGGTAGGTTTCTTAATAATGGCAGCGCTTTATCATCTTTTTAAGATGAATCTTATCCGTGTGAATATGCACAAGGTGTTCATAACCATGTTATTTACGGTTCCTGCTTTAATTATTTTCATATGGACCGGTAATGTGAACTGGAAGCTCGGCTTGTGCCTTGCCGCGGGGAACGCTCTAGGCGGATGGTGCGCGGCTCGTTTTTCGATAAAGGGCGGTGAGAAGGTCGTCCGTTTTGTCATGCTTCTTGCGATTTTTATTATCGCGCTGAAGTTGCTCGGGATACTCTAGGGATATATATTTTGAGTTATGGTGTTAGGAGAGGTAGTCAGCGAGATTCGCAGGCACGCTGAGAAATATCCTTATATAATCGCGCTTGACGGGACTATAGGTAGCAGGAAGAACTACGATGGAGAGAGGCTGCACGAGGCCCTTTCTCCTGGGGCTGAATTGGTTTCCATGGATCTATTTGTTTGCGTGCCCAGGTCGCTCTGTGACCGGAAAATCGGCGAGGGACATATCCGTTTACGCGACTGGTACGATATCGACAAGGTGAGGGATACGCTCAGCTCTGTCAGGGAGAATAAGATATACAGTATTTCGGGTCTGTACAACATCGAAAGCGGCGAGATCGATAAACAGATAACAATCGATGCGGAGAGATGCCGGTATCTCATCCTAGAAGGGCTTTTCTCGTTTGATGAGGAGCTCGACGGGCTTATTGACCTCAGGGTTTTCGTGGATACGCCCTCGGATGTAGCGCTCGCGAGAGCCGAAGCTAGAGACGAGGCAAAACGTCAGCTGGACCACTACGGGTAGATCGAGAAAATGAAGATATATTTTGACGGCTATCTTCCGTACATCGAGGAACACAGAAGCATAGCCGACATAATACTCGACCCTAACCGAAATCCTAAGCCTTGAAGTCGGGCTCGTCTTTCCCCAGATATACGGACATAGCCCCCCCCTCCACGAATATCGTCTGGCCCGTTATATAGCCGGCCTCGTTGGTGGCAAACATTACTGCGGGCGGAACAATATCCTCCGGCTTCCCCCCTTCTTCCTTCGGGGATCCCCCTTGTCATGTAATCGTCGTATACGGGATTTTTCGATTCGGACAGCGGCGTGAATGTCGAACCCGGGCCTATGCAGTTAACCGTTATGTTGTAACGGGCGAGATCGACCGCCATCACTCTCTTCACGTTGATAATCGCCCCTTTTGCCGTATGGTAGTCGATAGAGATCGGGTGCATATCCATTGCGCCCGCTACCGAGCCGGTATTTATTATCCTTCCGGGCGTTCCCTCCTTGATGATCTGTTTTGCGAAGCTCTGGGACAGAAAAAAGGCGCTCTTCAAATTGATATCCATCATCTTGTCCCAGTTCTCGTGTGTAACGTCGAATACGTCCTCGCGCCTCGCATTACCGGCGTCATTCACCAGGACATCCACTTTGCCGAACTTATTAACAGCCGTGTCCAGTTATTCCCGATGCTTGCTCAGGTCTGAAACGTCGAGCGTGTAATATATAGCCCTGCCTCCCATGTCCTCCACTTCCTTCACGGTTTCCAGGCACGGTTCTTCATGTAGCGCGGCTATTACGACTTTAGCCCCTTCCTTGACGTACCCGAGCGTTATGGCGTGTCCAATCCCCGACGATCCTCCCGTGATAACCGCAACTTTATCTTTTAATCTCATCCCGATACTCTCGTTCTTCGATTTGTTCGGGCAAAAACGGAGATTTTACAGGCACATCCGGTTTACCCAATACGTTGGTTAAAATAAAACGGATAATAAGCTACTAGAATTAATAGTACAATTATATATAAAATGGAAGAGTCAATTGATAATAGGGAGACGAGATTCATGTGCGCTTTACACTGATTAAAGGCGGTACTGAGTATGAAGGATTAGCATTTGAACCTGCTGGGCTATGACATTTTTGTCAGATACAGGATAAACGATAGCGGCCATACACCGATATTTTTCATTCACAGTATAGGCGAATCCGGGAGGTGTTTCTTCGATGCCTTCGGCATGTCGAATAAATATAATATCATCGTCCCGGATCTGCTCGGGTTTGTCAAAAGTGAGAAAGTTAAGAAGACCCAGATTATTCATTCTCACGATAGATGAGAATTCTCCGGGAAATCATAAGCCGGTTCGATCTCAGGGATATAATTCTGGTCGGCCATTCCTATGGAGGGATTCTGGGAGCCTCGGTTTGCAGGGACGTTAATCAGGGGAGGATTAAAAAGTTCGTGAATGTCGAGGGAGGTATTGCCCGGAACACTTTGATCGAATCGATGAACGCCGTGAGAGTATTGGAGGAGTTAAATCATGATATGCTAGCATTCGGACAATGGCTCCATGTAGGCGGGTTTAAAAAAGGAGCTCCTTGAGGATTTCGAAAGCCCTTCGACGAGAAAGTAGTTTGATTCCGTAGCCGAGTGCGACCCCGAAGCCTTCGCCCAAACTGCTGTGGAGATATGCAGCAGATTTCAATCCGGAGACGGGGAAGGGAATAACGAGGTATCGGTCGCTTAGAGAGGATTAGAGATACCGAAGATCTTTTGTGTAGGTACGAGGCCGGTTATGGATTCTGCAAGGAGGTATTTAATTAGAAATAATCTGGATTATAAGGAATTCAAAGTGTCGTCTCCATGGATAATGCTGGATAGGAGAGAGGAGTTTTACTCGTTTCTGGAGGGTTTCGTTACGGAATAGCCATAGCTTGTTTCGTGAGCCGTGGATTTGCTGATAGGGTTTTCGGGTAAGCATAGGTCGAAGATTTGAGACTTTCGGCTGTTGAGGCCCCGCGGAATCGAGTATTATTATCGGGTATACAGTTTATGCGTGTCATTGTTGCTAAACCGAGAGGATTTTGCGCAGGTGTAGACCGCGCAATTGAGATTGTCGAACGTACGCTTGAGATGTACGGGCCTCCGATATACGTCCGTCATGCCATTGTCCATAATAAGCGCGTCGTGGAGTCCCTCAAGAATAAAGGGATCAGGTTCGTCGAAGAGCTGGGGGAGGTCGACCGGAAAGGCGCGAAAGTTATATTCAGCGCCCACGGCGTCAGTCCCGCCGTGCGGGAGGAGGCGGAGAGGATGAATCTAGAAGTCGTGGACGCCGTCTGCCCCCTTGTCACGAAGGTGCATAACGAAGTCACGCATTACGCCGGTATCGGATACACCATTATCCTCATCGGGCATCGGAATCATGTCGAGGTCATAGGCACGAGCGGTGAGGCTCCCGAGAAAGTCATTGTCGTGGAATCGGTCGCAGAAGCCGAAGAGGTCGTTCTTGAGGACCCGGACAAAGCCGCCTACGTTACACAGACGACTTTGAGTGTCGATGATACCAAAGAAATTCTAGAAGTGCTCATGAGAAGGTTCCCGAAAATAATCAGCCCTTCCAAGCTCGACATCTGTTATGCGACTCAGAACCGGCAGGATGCTGTTAAAGCGCTTGCCAGGCAGTCTGACATAATTTTTATAATGGGCTCTCCGGAAAGCTCGAATTCGAACCGCCTCGTTGAGGTAGCTAAGGCTAACGGAGTTAAGGACGCGTATCTGATTGAAGGGGCGGATAACCTGAGAAGAGGGATGTTCAGGAGCGATATGGTCGTGGGGTTGAGCTCGGGCGCTTCGACGCCCGAAACGGTCGTTCTCGAAGTCATTTCGCGTCTCAGGGAATTCGGAGCCGATGACGTCGAGGAGTTAGACGGAAAGGAAGAACACACAAGGTTCCCATTCCCGGATACGATCCAGTTCAAAACGGTATCGAGGTTTCTCTAGCCGGTTTCCTGAAAATATATTCTTTAATAATGTGAAGAGTCGGGGAGGCTCGGCCTTATCCGGTTTTCTGCGATTTTCAATCGCACGGTACCTCGGTAAGAAGGCCGGTTTCAGTATCGTAAATAAACCCTGAAATCGTAACAGCCGGAGGCGTCAGGGGATGTTCCCTCAGCCTCTTTACGTCGTGCTTTACGCTTTCAAACCTGTCACCGATAGTGAGCCAGTTAATATTATCCCCTTCGCTTGTATTATATGATCCTTTCGCTATCCCCATCATCTTTTCGTGAGTGAGGCTCTCTATTCCGCAGCCCGTATGGTGAATGACTACCCATTCGTTCGTGCCCGCAATTCTGTTAGATATTATGAGAGATCTTACGGCATCGTCGCTCGCTCTCCCGCCGGCATTTCTGATTATATGTGCGTCCCCCTGTTTTCAGACCCGCAAGCCGCATGGGCTCTATGCGCTCGTCCATGCACGTTAGAATCGCTATTTTCCTTACAGGACTTATCCCCAACTTGCCCTTATCGCCGAATTCCTTTGCGTATTCCCTGTTAGCGATAAATATTCGCCTTATATTGTCGCTCATCGTGCCTCTCTTACGATTTGCAGACATACGGGTGTTCCGGTCTGATTCGGTTTTTTACTTGAAAATTGTAAAACGGGAAGTTTTTAGTTTAAGAATTCCCTCAATACACCGCTTCGCTCCGAGCCCGCAATTTTAGTGAGCGCGTCCTTTTCTATCTGCCTGATCCTTTCCCTGCTCAGGCCGTATTTGTCCGCTATCTGTTCTAGCTTGTGGTCGTCATCATAATCGATTCCGAACCTCATCTTAAGAATGTCCCTCTCTCTCTCGGATAATTGGTTCAGCGAGTCTCTGACCTCGTCGTTGATTGATCTCATCGTTAGATAGAACTCGGGCTTCTTTGCATCGGGGTCTGACGTTGTTTCGAGATAGGATTTGGAATCCTCGTTTCCGGGCTGCGGGTCAAGCGGGACCACAAGGTCGTTCCCCCTCAGTATCGTGGTTACGGCGTCGAGGGGCATATTTACTTCCTTCGCAATCTGCTCGGGCAGGGCTTTCGTCTCCGTGTTGTTCTCGAGCTTAGCTTTGGCTCTGTATACCTTGGCTGATAGCTCTTGCAGATAAACCGGGATCAGTATTACGTGAGTCTGCTCCATGACAGCCCTCGATAGAGACTGATGGATCCACCACGATGCGTAAGTAGAAAACTTGAACCCTTTCGTATGGTCGAATTTCGTTACGGCCCTCATGAGTCCGATATTTCCTTCTTGGATCAGATCGGTCAACGGGAGCCCTCTCCCTGTATATTTATTGGCGAGTTCTATTACAAATCTGAGGTTGGATTTGATGAACTTTTCCCGAAAGAGTTTAGACTTGGCAGTGTAGCACATGCTGATTGCGTCGAGTAAGGCCACTTCCCCGGGCGGCGATTCTCTCTTCGTACCGCCCATTTTATGTAACAGCCCGGAAATTCTTTTCACCACGATCTCGCAAACCTTTATCTTTGCCGCAAGGACGGCCTCATCCCGTTTGCTGAGCAGGGTCTCATCATTGAGTTCTTTAAAATAGGCGTAAAGCAGCCTGTAATTCTGGTCCGTTACGTCTCTCTTGGTTCTGGGTAAACGGGATACCGTAGCCTCCCCGTCATCCGAATCCTCTTCCGTTTCATGATCGGATTCCTCCTTCGAGGACTCTTCCGAGTCGAAATCCGAATCGGTCATGTTGATATCTTCGTCTATGTAAGCAAGCTGCTTCAGTTTCATGATTTGGTAACTGTGACTATATCGATAGTTAGTATACCTAATATTTAGGTAGCCTAAATACTTATGCTAAAAAATTTTAGGGTCATGACCGGTATAGCACGAGGAAAGTGTTATAACTATTTGTTATGACTAAGAAAAACAAGTATTCAGGACATGCAAGAATATCTGAGTTGAAATTTAGGCAGTTACTTAGACTAATTTGTGTAGATTTGAA
>JBIOKC010000066.1:0-10048 GCA_044451425.1 Thermodesulfobacteriota bacterium | reverse complement strand
GCCTTACCCCGGGACAGCAGTTTGTAAAGATCGTTCAAGAAGAGCTAATCAAGGTTCTCGGATCCGAGAGCTCGGAACTCGACCTCAAATCTTCACCTCCGGTCGCCATAATGCTCGTAGGCCTTCAGGGTTCGGGTAAAACCACTTCAGCTTCCAAATTGGCCAAGCACCTTAAGGAGAAAATAAAAAGAAACCCCTATCTGGTACCCGCCGACATTTACAGGCCGGCGGCTATCGACCAGTTAAACGTGCTCGCAAAACAGGTTGGCGTCGGCGTCTACGATACGAAGCCCGGAACAGCACCCCTGGAAATCTGTAAAAATGCGATGGAGGAAGCGCGGCTCGGCGGGTACGATACAGTGATAATCGACACCGCCGGAAGGCTCCATATAGACGAAGAGCTGATGGATGAGCTCAAGTCTATACAAGAGGAATTGAATCCTCATCAAGTGCTGCTGGTCGCTGATGCGATGACCGGCCAGGACGCTGTGAACGTTTCATCCAGTTTCAACGAAGCATTGGATATAGATGGCGTCATCCTTACTAAAATGGACGGGGACGCAAGAGGCGGTGCAGCTCTTTCGATTAAGTCGGTAACCGGAAAACCCATAAAATTTTTCGGTACGGGCGAGAAACTTGAGGCTCTGGAGGTCTTTCACCCAGACAGGATAGCTTCCCGCATTCTCGGTTTGGGGGATATGCTCACGCTAATCGAGAAGGCGCAGGAGGTGTTCGAGGAGAAAAAAGCGGAGGAGATGGCGAGAAAGCTTTTGAAAAAGGAGTTCTCGCTTATCGATTTCAGGGAGGCAATGCTGGCGATGCGAAAGCTCGGCTCGCTCGACAGCATGACACAGATGATCCCCGGCATGAAGCAAATTGCAAATAACCCGAAGGCACTGGAAATGGCCGAGAAAGAAATAAAAAAATCCATTGCGATAATAGACTCTATGACCGTAAGAGAAAGAATCAATCACACTATACTAAACAGCAGCAGGCGTAAAAGGATCGCCAGCGGCAGCGGGACCAGGGTTGAGGATATCAACCGCATGATCAAGAATTATATGCAGATGAAAAGCATGATGAAGAACATGGGGAAAATGGGGAAAATAGCGAAAAGAATGATGAAATTTATGTAACACTTGATTATTATAACCAAAATTAATTACAATAGATGTAGATAAGGAGGTTTAGCATTTTGGTAAAGATCAGATTAATGAGGATTGGGTCGAAAAAAAATCCATTCTACAGAATTGTGGCTACTGATTCGCGCTCTCCGAGAAACGGCAAGTTTCTCGAGATCCTGGGTTATTACGATCCGAGAAAGAAGCCGCATCGATTAGAGGTCGATTCGGAGAAGGTCAAGAACTGGATCAGCAAAGGAGCTCAGACGACGCAGAGAGTAGAGAAGCTAATATCCGATTCAAACTAGGTTGGAGACGGAGGCGATATCGAGATAGAAATTACTTGGTGGGCTAGGTTCATACAACAGGGGAGGTACATGTTATGGATAAGCTGAATGAGCTGGTAGTATTCATAGCTAAATCGCTGGTTGATAATCCTGATAGGGTTGAAGTTCGTGAAGTAACAGGAGAGCAGACGGCTGTGCTTGAATTGAAGGTCGCGCCGGAGGACTTGGGGAAAATTATTGGGAAACAGGGGAAAACGGCAAAAGCAATCAGGACTATACTGGGCGCGGCTGCTGCAAAAATGAAAAGAAGAGCGGTACTCGAAATACTAGAATAATTTTGGACATCCAGTCGTCATGGGGCTTATCAGTTACGGGAAGATTACCAGGGCCCACGGATTGTCCGGAGGAGTGAGACTCACACCGTTCAGCCGCCACTTTGAAAGCCTGGAAACGCTCGATAGTATTTTTATAGAGAAGGTCAGGGAAAAAGCGCCCGAGCGATTTATGCTGAGTGAATTCAGGCTCGAAAAGGGTTCCGCACTTCTAAAGCTCGAAGGTGTAGACACAATCGATAAAGCCGAAGAGCTCGTAGGATGCGATGTATATATAGAAAAGTCGCGGCTTCCGGAGCTTGAAGAAGGTGAGTTCTACTGGTTCGAACTGATAGGACTCGAAACCTTTACTGATGACGGTAAATATTTAGGACAGGTGGAAAACCTGATAGACAGGGCGCTCCAGAGTGTCCTGGTAGTAAAAAAAGATGGCAAAGAAATACTTATTCCCCTTTCCGAACCTATAATAAAAGAAATAAATCTAAAAGAATCGAAAATAGTAATCTCGCCTGTAGACGGACTTCTGAACAAGGCTTAATCACGCAAAAGAACCTCCCGGACTATTAACCATGAAATTCGATATACTGACCATATTCCCGGAATTCTTCGAATCCCCGTTCTCCTTCGGTATTTTCAAAAAGGCTATAGAGAAGAATATCATCGAGATAAGCACACACGACATAAGGGATTACACTCGGGACAGACACAGGACCGTTGACGACGCGCCATACGGAGGAGGGGGCGGTATGCTCATGAAGCCCGAACCCATAGGCGAAGCGGTGAATAAAATAAAAAGCGGGGATTCGAGGTCGCTCGTCATATTGACCTCGCCCGTGGGAGAGTTATTCTCGGACGAGACTGCGAGAGAGCTTTCTAAGTACGATCAGCTCGTAATTATCTGCGGACGTTATGAGGGCATCGACGACAGGGTCAGGGATCTCTACGTGGATAAGGAGATCTCCATAGGAGATTACGTGCTCTCCGGTGGAGAGTACGCAGCGGCCGTAATCGTAGACAGTGTGACAAGATTCATTCCCGGATTCCTGGGGAACGAATTATCTCCCGTAAAGGATTCATTCAACGAATGGCTCCTAGAATACCCGCAGTACACGAGACCTGAGACTTATGAAGGACTGAGAATCCCGGATGTGCTCGCCTCCGGAAACCATAAAGAGATTTTGGAATGGAGAAGAATAGAAAGCATTAAGAGGACTTATGATAGGAGACCCGAGTTCCTGGACAGGGCCAGACTTACATATGGCGACATAACTGCCATAAAAGCTATAAAAAAAACCGACCGCCCAAATTTTAGAGTTTATATTGCATTAGTGCATTATCCCGTATACAATAATCGGCTTACAATTATAACCACGGCGTTCACGAATCTGGACGTCCACGATATCTCCAGGGCTGGCACTACGTATGGTATAGAGAAGTTTTATCTCGTTCAGCCCAACAGTGAGCAGCAGAAACTCGCAGAGCGGGTGCTCAGGCACTGGACAGAGGGGGAAGGCGCGACAGTTAATAAAACGAGGTCAGAGGCGCTTGAGTTCGTCGAAATAAAAGACACACTCGGGGAAGCGGTTGGCGATATAGAGAGAATTGAAGGAATACGACCCAAGATCGTAGTCACTGACGCGCGTTACCGTGACGACATGATAGGGTACGGCGAGCTGAGGGAAATGATGTTCAATAACAAACGAGAGCCTTTTCTTTTACTTTTCGGTACAGGCTGGGGACTCGCAGAGGAAATAATGGAGAGCGCAGACTTTATTCTGAAACCGATCAGCGGTTATACGGATTACAATCACCTTTCCGTGAGATCTGCCACAGCAATCATACTCGACAGATTATTTTCTTGTACAATATGATATAGGAGAAGTAAGATGAATTTCATAATAGAAATCGAAAAATCAATGATGAGATCGGACCTCCCGGACTTCCGCTCGGGCGATACGATAGCTGTCCACTACAAAATCAAAGAGGGCGACAGGGAAAGGATTCAGGTATTTGAAGGTGTAGTTATAGCCAAGAAGGGCGGAGGAGTACGCGAGACCTTCATTGTCAGGAAAGTGTCGTATGGAGTCGGTGTCGAGAGGATATTCCCACTTCATTCACCGCTCATAGACAAGATAGATGTGAAGAGAAAAGGTAAAGTCAGAAAAGCCAAACTCTACTACTTAAGAGGCCGCTCGAAGAAAGCGAGCAGGATAAAGGAGAGGTCGAGATACGATCAGATCGTCTCCCCGTCTTCAAACGGCGAATCACGACCGCCAGCCGAGATCGATGTGGAGACTGGTGCGGATGCGGGCGGCACCGAAGACAGCACCACAGCATAGTAATAGCATACTGACGTAAGATAACCAGCCGGAGTGAGCTCCGACTACCAAACTCGGGAATACAAGGGTCCGGATTCGGCGGACTAACTACTCCAGGTCACTAAACTTATAGACGACATCGTCTTTAAAATCAAGCTCAAAGCAATTGTGCCAGTAACCTTTTTCGTCAAAGCATTCATATGACCACTTCTCGACATTGTCTGCTTTCATTTTTTTTGACGGCTCACCCATCGCCCGGAGCGCTTCGTCCTTCGTCATTCCAACGGCGGGATAATTATTTTTTATCCCCCATCTTATCTTTTTTAACACCTTCTCGTCCCTTACCACAACCTCTGTTTTCTTGTCGGTCACATTGATTTTGTCACTCACTTTTTCGCCGCCGCTATTGTTTGTAATATCGATATTTTCGGAAATGTTCTCGGAATTACAGCTCCACACGAGCACGCCATCGGCAATGGCCGTCGGTTGTCCGGGCATATTCTCGCTCGCCTTGCCGACAGTTTCCTTCAAATACACTACCGCCTTCTCATCGCTCGCTTTTATGTATTCCACAGATTTGTTCTCGCATTGACCCGGTCTCCAGTTCTGCATGACCGAAATTACATCGACGGCACTTTCACCGAGGCGCTCCGTAAGCAGCTTTCCGGAGTCTCCGTTCCCGGAACTCTTTACAGCCCTTACGTTTCCAACGAGGAGAACGACGGGCGTATCTCCTATGAGCTGTACAACTTCCTTTTCCATCCATGCGTCCCTCGTCACAAGTACCGAGCCCGGAGCGTCGATCGCGTGGACCGACAGACATTTCCCGGCCTTAACCTGCGTGCTCAGGTCTGTGAGCATCTGCCTGTAAGCGCCGCTGTTCAATATGTCGTTTATCTTAACTTGTGAGACCGGGACCGCTCCCTTCATGGCGCTGTCGAGCACCGTCTGCTGGTCAGAGGAAATCTCGAGTCCGACCTTAAGACACCCTCCCCTGTTCAGATAATCGCTTACGGCCTTTGCAAAGAACCGCTCTGATTCCGGCCGTCCGTAGGATTCTCCTATAATCAGGACATGCTTGCTTCCCACTAGTGACTCAAGCGATATGTCGCCCTGCTGCGCAGACGAAGCACCGGAGAACCCGAAGCACGCTAATCCCGCAAAGAACAAAGCATAAATCAAACGCATTATCTCACCCGCATTAACGTATTTCACAGAACAGCATAAATTTTACCGTAGATAGGGAACAAGAGTCGATAAAGAATATAGCTAAACCTGACAGTGCATGAGAAGACGCGATTCTGCTTCCTATTCCCTTATCGACTGTTATCAATTCCGTTAATTATACACGCCACCTGAATAAGACAATCCGGTTATAAAAAGAGCCGAAATTCTAATGAGAGTACCGGAGAAATGTTAAGAAAGTATTAAGAGAGAACTCACTCGCCCCGCCATACAGGGTCGCGCTTTTCAAGGAACGCGTCTATGCCCTCTTCGGCGTCCCTAGCCATCATATTTTCAACCATGACGCGGCTGCAGTACTCATAGGCGCTCTGTAGATCCTTGTCAGCCTGCTCATAAAAGGCCTTTTTCCCTATCTTAAGCGTGAGCGGCGACTTAGACGAAATCTTCTCCGCGAACTCGAAAGCCGTGCTATCAAGCTCCCCGAACGGGACGACACGGTTCACAAGCCCGATCTCATAGGCGCGGCGGGCGGAAATGAAATCCCCTGTAAGGAGCATCTCCATCGCATGCTTCCTCGAAACATTGCGGGAAAGAGCTACCATAGGCGTCGAGCAAAAGAGTCCTATATTCACACCGGGAGTCGCGAATCTCGCGTTCTCATCGGCGACTGCAAGGTCGCATGTCGCCACCAGCTGACAACCCGCTGCGGTTGCAACACCGTGCACTCTGGCGATCACGGGTTTGGGACAGTTAATTATAGACAGCATAAGCCTGGAGCAGGCATCGAAAGTCTTTTCATAAAAATCCTTACCGGGATTACTCCGCATCTCTTTTAAATCATGCCCGGCGCAAAAACCTTTCCCGGAGCCCGAGAGAATGGCTACTTTGATATTCTTGTCACGCGCGATTGAATCGAACTCGGATGTCATAGCCTCCATACATCCGATGGAAAGGGCGTTATACGAGCCGGGTCTGTTGATCGTTATCCCCGCGACCGCACCGCTATCTTTTCTGATTATGAATCCTTCTGAAGTTTTCTCTGCCAGAGCCATTTATGGTTTTCTCCGGGGGCTGATATGTATTTTAGTATAAATGGAAGATACCGTCGAGTTCAAATGGGAGGGGAGAATCAATGCGGTATCGAGTATAAGAAAGCTTACTTTACGCCGGTCAGTCCAGCCTTACCCGATCTGTCAATACTGTTACCATATCGTCCCTTACTTCGGCGATCCCGCCTTCGACGATTATCTTTTTCTCATGAGAGCCTTTCTTATATTTGAGTTCCCCTTCGGTGAGTATCGTAATAAAAGGCACGTGGCCCGGCAGAACCCCGAATTCACCGACCTCACCGGGGGCGACCACCTCGTCCACCCTTTCATCCACAACGAGCTTTATCGGTGTAATTACCTGAAGAAGAATATCCGCCACTTTTTTTCTCCTTGAAACCCGAAATACCTTAAATAATAAAAATGTCATATCAGTCCGGAGGTGAGCAGAAACCCGCCCCGGTATATGATTCTCTCGATTAAGAAGCTATATGCTTTGCCTTCTGGTGTACCTCTTCGAGATTGCCGACCATGTAGAACGCCTGCTCGGGGACATCATCCATATTCCCGTCGATGACCTCTTTAAACGCCGCTATCGTTTCCTTGATGGGCACGTACTTACCCGGTGTTCCGGTAAACTGCTCCGCCACGTGGAACGGCTGGGAGAGGAACCTCTGTACTTTCCTCGCCCTCGCGACTATGAGCTTATCGTCCTCGGAGAGCTCGTCCATGCCCAGGATCGCGATAATCTCCTGTAGCTGCTTATAACGCTGCAGTACCTCCTGCACGCGGCGCGCTACCTGGTAATGCTCCTGACCCACGATCAGGGGATCCAAGATGCGGGAAGTCGAATCGAGAGGGTCGACCGCCGGATAGATGCCAAGCTCGGTCAGCTGACGGGAGAGAACGATCGTTCCATCGAGGTGAGCGAACGTGGTTGCCGGAGCAGGGTCGGTAAGGTCGTCAGCCGGGACGTAAATAGCCTGTACCGAAGTAATCGACCCTTTCACAGTCGAAGTGATCCTCTCCTCAAGCTCTCCCAAGTCCGTCGCCAGCGTTGGCTGGTAACCGACCGCCGAAGGGATTCGACCGAGGAGCGCCGATACCTCGGAGCCCGCCTGAGTGAACCTGAATATATTATCGATAAACAGTAGAACGTCCTTTCCCTGCTCGTCGCGGAAATACTCGGCCAGAGTCAGCGCCGTGAGCGCGACTCTCGCCCTTGCGCCCGGCGGCTCGTTCATCTGTCCGAACACGAGTCCCGTATTCGCCAAAACTCCCGATTCCTTCATTTCGATCCAGAAGTCATTCCCCTCACGCGTCCTTTCTCCCACCCCGCCGAATATAGAGACGCCTCCGTACTCCTTTGCGACGTTATGTATCAACTCCATAAGCAGAACCGTTTTGCCGACACCGGCGCCGCCGAAGAGGCCGATCTTCCCCCCCCTTAGATAGGGCGCGATCAGGTCGATGACCTTGATTCCCGTTTCAAACAGCTCAAGTTTCGTGCTCTGTTCGACGAATTCCGGGGCATTGCGGTGTATCGGCCAGCGCATTTGGGTCTCGACCGGACCCATTTCGTCTATGGGCTCGCCGATGACGTTAAGAATCCTGCCGAGCGCCTCCTTGCCGACGGGCACCGTTATACCCTCGCCCGTGTTCACAGCTTCTTCACCCCTCCTGATGCCTTCTATCGAATCCATGGAGATACAGCGTACCCGGTTGCCGCCCAGCTGCTGTGCGACTTCAACCACAAGGTTCCATTTCTGATCGTTAATTAACGGGTTCGTGAGCTTGAGCGCCGTATATATCGGAGGCAATCCGCCCTCTTTAAATTCAACGTCGATTACAGATCCCATGACCTGTATCACCTTGCCGATGCTGTTAGTGTTATTTATTGTTTCCATTTTAGTCCGCTCCTCCTTTCCTTAGAGCCTCTGTACCGTTGACGATATCAATAAGCTCCGTTGTAATCATAGACTGTCGTGTCTTGTTGTCTAAAAGGGTCAATTTCTTTATTACGTCGTCTGCGTTGCCGGTAGCGTTCTCCATAGCGGTCATTCTCGATGCGTGCTCGCTGGTGACCGATTCCTCGATCGCCCGTTCGACCCGGACCTTCACATAATTAGTAAGCAAATTCTTCAATACAGTCTCTCTCGTCGGCTCGTACAGATAATCAATAGGCGTGAATTCTTCGTTTGTCTCCTGCTGAGGCTCTATAGGAAGAATCCTTTCATACACCATTACCTGCGTCAGCGCCGACCTGAAATAGTTGTAAACGAGCATTATTTCATCCGTCTCTTCCTTTATATATTCCGTAACGAGCGCTGAAGCCACACTTTCGGCCACTTCGCTATAATTCTTCTCATTAATGCCGGTATGGTTTTGGACGCCGGTGATTTTATTCCTTGAGAAGTGGTCCCTGCCTCTCCTTCCGAGGAACGTGAATTTGATTTCCTCATATTTCTGTCCGTCCGTTACGAGATAAGTTTCGAGTTTTCTTATGAGGTTGCTGTTGAAGCTCCCGCAGAGCCCGCGGTCCGAAGTCATGAACACGAGGTGAAGCCTCTTCAAAGCTTCCGGCTTCCTCAGGAGCGGGTGCCATTTCGGGTCGCACCTCCGAGCGAGGCTTTTCGTAATCTCGAGATAAGCGTCCGAATAGGGTCTGAAGGACAAAAGAAGCTCTTGCGCCCGCCTCAGTTTTACCGCCGACATAAGCTTCATGGCGCCCATTATCCTTCGGGTGCCTTTCACGCTTTTTATTTTCGTTCTGATCTGTCTTAAGCTAGCCATTTTATTTCAGTCTCAACATTCAGGTTATTGAAAATCTATTTAAAATCCCCAAGCTGCTTCTTAAGCTCATCCATGGCACCTATAATTTTCGCCCTCAGCTCGTCCGTAAGTTCTTTTTTAGTCCTTATTTCCTGGAGCAGTTCCGGATATTTCGATTCGAGGAACGTGTTCATCTCTTTCTCGTACTTCTTTACGGATTCGACGGGATAGTCGTCGAGATACCCGTTCGTAACGGCAAATATTATCAAGATCTGCTTCTCTACGGGTACAGGCTCATACTGACCCTGCTTGAGTGCCTCGACAAGCCTGCTGCCCCTGGCAAGCTGTGCTTGGGTAGCTTTATCGAGGTCAGAGGCGAACTGTGAAAACGCCTCGACCTCCCTGTACTGGGCGAGCTCGAGTCTTAGCGTGCCTGCAACCTTTTTCATAGCCTTCACCTGAGCTGAGCCCCCTACCCTGGACACTGAAAGTCCTACGTTGATAGCCGGCCTGACGCCCGAATAAAAGAGGTCGCTTTCGAGATATATCTGACCGTCCGTGATAGAAATAACGTTGGTCGGGATGTAGGCGGAAACGTCTCCCGCCTGTGTCTCGATTATCGGAAGCGCCGTCAGGGATCCTCCGCCGTCTTCCTTCCTCATTTTCGCCGCGCGTTCGAGGAGCCTCGAATGGAGGTAGAAAACGTCTCCCGGATAAGCTTCACGTCCCGGGGGGCGCCTCAGGAGCAAGGACAGCTGTCGGTACGCCCAGGCGTGCTTGGTAAGATCGTCGTAAATTATCAGCGCGTGCCTTCCCGAATCGCGGAAATATTCCCCCAGCGCACAGCCCGCATAGGGTGCTATGTACTGGAAAGGAGCTGGGTCGCTCGCGTTCGCCGCGACTACAGTCGTATAATCCATCGCTCCTTGTTCTCTCAGCCTGTCGACTACCTGTGCCACTGTCGACTGCTTCTGACCGATCGCTACG
>JBIOKC010000065.1:0-10192 GCA_044451425.1 Thermodesulfobacteriota bacterium | reverse complement strand
CTTTATGGGAAACCCCTCGGTGGAATTTCCAAATACTGCTTACGTTTTATTATACCGTCCCTCTCGAGCTCCCTCAGCTGTTGTGTGAGCATCCGCTGTGTGACCCGGGGTATCATTCTCCGGAGCTCGTTAAACCTCCGCGGCAACGTGTTGAGGTAATAAATGATCTCAGGCTTCCATTTCCCACCGAAAGTATTGATAGCGCCGCCCACCGGACACGCTTTTTCTTCCTTTTTTACTCTTTTTTCCATGGCGGGTATACAAAATGTAACTATATACCAAAAATGTACCCGGTTGAAATATTATACCGACCCCATAAAATATATTTCAAGACGCGGTAACACTTTCAAGGGGGTTTATAATGACGGACGAAGAGAGAAAATCCATTGCATCGGAATATCTGAAGAGTCTCGACTATAAGAGGGACTTCTATTATCTGCTGGCCGAGGACGCCGAGGTTTTTTTCCCGAACTGGGGAGTGGCTAGGGGCGCCGATGAATATAAAAAGCTATTTACACACCTCGGATCATTGGTTGAAGACTTCACGCATTACCATGCATACATTAACTGGATAATTCAGGGCGATATGGTCGTAGCTGAAGGTGCCAGCAAGGGCAAGCTCAAGACGGGCGAGACCTGGAGCGACAGCAAGTGGTGCGACGTGTTCGAAATAAGGGACGGCAAGATACAACGCTTATACATATACCTCGACCCCGAGTATTCGAGATATTAATTGATGACCGCGAATCGTCCTTCCGTGGTGGGGATTCAATGAAGATCACAAGACTCTATGCCGGCAGCGATGGCGAGTCCCATTTCGGTGAGGTCGAAGTAGACCTTCGAGATATGGGTCGGATAGGAAGGCTTTCTGAAAGTTTCCCGGTTAAATCTATCATATTCAGGGAGAACGACGCCGACTACGATTACGACTGGCATAACGCCCCGCAAAAGCAGTATATAGTCCTTCTCGACGGCGAAATTGAAATAGAGGCGAGCGACGGAGAGAAAAGGGTATTCCGGGGCGGGGACGTACTTCTTGTCGAAGATATAACTGGGAAAGGGCACAGGACGAAGGTCACCAACAACATGCCCCGCATGTCCGTTTTTATTACGCTTGATTAAAATTTATATCTCTGCGAGGACGTCATGAAATGCAGAATCCTGGGTATCCATCATATTACCGCGATTGCCGCGAGCACAAAAAAGAATTATGAGTTCTACACGAGAGTTCTAGGGTTGCGTCTTGTCAAAAAGACCGTAAATTTCGATGACCCGACCACATATCACCTTTACTACGGCAACGAAAAGGGCGAGCCAGGCACCATACTAACTTTCTTCCCCTGGGAGGGAATCGGGAGAGGCAGGGCAGGGACGGGTCAGGTGACCGCGGTGTCTTTCTCCATACCTGAAGGCTCGGTGAGCTTCTGGCTCGATAGATTCGAGCGTTATAACATCGTATACAACAATCCCTCCTCGAGGCACGGCGAAGAAGTCCTTGTGTTCCTCGATCCAGATGGACTCAAGCTCGAGCTCGTTTCCTCGGGTGATGACGAAAGAAAGGCATGGACCGCGGGTGAAATCCCTCCGGAGCACGGCATCAGGGGTTTCCATGATGCTGCGTTGACGCTCGAAGGTTATGAGGCGACGGCGAAACTTCTGACAGGGGTTCTCGGATATGAAAAAAAAGACGAGCATGCGAACCGTTTCAGGTTCGTGAACGTAAACGGAAGGCACGCAAATATCCTCGACCTCGTCTGCCTTCCGTCCGGTCAGCGCGGGAGTGTTGCCGGTGGATGCGTGCACCACATCGCGTTCAGGGCCCCTGATGAGGGGGTTCAGCTTGCGATAAGAGAGAAGCTCGTAGGTCTCGGCTACAACGTCACCCCGCAGCTCGACAGGAATTATTTCAAATCCATATACTTCCGCGAGCCGGGGGGCGTGCTGTTCGAAATTGCCACCGACTCTCCTGGATTTACGGTCGATGAGGGGTTAGAAGACCTGGGCAATGTGCTCAAGCTTCCCCGCTGGCTCGAGTCTCAGAGAAGGGAGATCGAAGAAGTCCTGCCTGAATTATAAGAGAATTCTCCATGAGCGAAGGTTTGGGATTTGTACATATATACGTTCCACCATCGGTTCTTGATATCCGGGTGACGCTGCTCCTTCTCCACGGAACAGGAGGGGACGAAGAGAGCCTCGTTCCCGTCGCGGAGAGAATACTGCCTGGCGCCGGAATACTGAGTCCCCGGGGCAAGGTACTTGAAAACGGGATGCCCAGGTTTTTCAGGCGCTTTACCGAAGGGGTTTTCGATCTAGAGGATTTACGCCTAAGGACAGCCGAGCTTCTGGAATTCATCGTCAAAGCCTCGGACACTTACGCTATCGACAGGAGTCAATTGGTCGCGGTTGGCTATTCTAACGGAGCGAATATAGCGGCAAGCATTCTCCTCACCTATTCGGGAGTCATCCCGAGGGCTGTGCTGTTCCACCCCATGGTACCGTTCGTGCCGGAGAGCGTTCCCGACCAGTCCGGCGCCGATATTTTAATTACCGCGAGCACAAACGACCCTGTCGTCGACCCCGAGGGGACTGAAAACCTCGCCAAACTTCTTGAGGAAGCGGGAGCCCGTGTGAAGGTGTTCTGGCACGATAAGGGACACGGTCTCTCCCGCGAGGAAATAATCGCCGCAAAATCTTTCCTTCAGGAATCTCTCATATAGTTTTCCTCAACTAAATCTATAAAGTAACCTTATAAGCTGACGCATATTTTATACTCGTTGAATAAAGGGTAGGGAGAAACCCCATGATAGACTTTTACACCTCCACCACGCCAAACGGTAGGAAGATATCCATAATGCTCGAAGAGGCAGGGCTTCCTTACAACCTCATTCACCTCCACCTTAGCAAGTTAGAGCAAAGGCAGGACTGGTATCTGAAGATTAACCCCAACGGCAGAATACCCGCGATCGTTGACCGCGATAACGATGATTTTGCCGTATTCGAATCGGGTGCGATATTGATTTACCTGGCCGAGAAAACCGGGAAGTTCATGCCCGCTGACGTCAAAGGCCGCTCGACTGTGATACAGTGGCTAATGTTCCAGATGGCCGGGATAGGTCCCATGCAGGGCCAGGCGCATGTATTTTACAGATACGCCCCCGAGAAGATCGAATACGCTATCGGCCGTTATCAGCGTGAGACTAAGAGGCTGTACGCCGTGCTCGATACTCGTCTTAAAGATAACGAATATCTAGCCGGGGATTTCTACTCCATAGCGGATATGGCTACATACCCCTGGGTCGCGCTCCATAACTGGGCCGGCGTCGAGATAGACGACCTGCCCAATTTGAGGAACTGGATGACGGCTGTGAGGCGGCGCCCCGCGGTGAAAGCGGGCATGGACATTCCCAAGGCAAAGAAAGTCGACGAGAGCGAGTCCGAGAAGATGGGGTCGAAGCTCCTCGTGTGAGTGCGCCCGTGTCTCGGGGCGTAAAAATGTATGGAACATCGGGAGGCAGATATTGAAAAATATTAAAGTCGATGTGGCCATAATAGGTGCGGGAACGGCCGGTATGGTCGCTTACAGCACGCTTACGAAGCGCACGGAAAAAGCGGTTCTGATAGAGGGAGGGCAATACGGCACTACCTGCGCAAGAGTCGGTTGCATGCCCAGCAAATTGCTGATTGCCGCCGCGGAGACGGCTCACACAATCGAGGAAGCCCCTGCCTTTGGAATTTTCCCCCGGGGCAAGACCAGAATCGACGGCGTTAAAGTGATGGAGCGTGTGAGGAAGGAGCGTGACCGCTTCGTCGGCTTCGTCCTTGATACTATAGAGGAGATACCCGCTCGAAATAAGCTCAGGGGTTACGCCCGTTTTCTCGACGACAACACCCTTCAGGTGGAAGACCATTCATTAGTAAAGGCTAAATCGGTAATTATCGCTACGGGCTCAAGTCCCTCGATTCTGCCCATGTTCGAGGGTTTGGGTGAACGGTTAATCGTCAACGACGATATTTTTTACTGGGATGATTTGCCTTCCTCGGTTGTCGTATTTGGCGCCGGAATCATCGGGCTCGAAATCGGTCAGGCGCTAAACCGTCTGGGCGTAAGGACTGTGATATTGAGCAAGCAGGGTCTTGTCGGTCCGCTTAATCACCCGGAGATAAAAGATTACGCGAGGAAGACGTTCTCGGAAGAGTTCTACATTGATACCGACGCCCTGGTTTACGGTGTGGAAAGGAGGGACGACAAAGTCGAAGTCCGTTTCAAGGGTTTAGATGGTAAAGACCGTTGTGAGGAATTCGACTACGTTCTGGCGGCAACGGGCCGAGTCCCGAACGTCAAAAATCTCGGGCTTGAGAACACCGGCCTCGAGCTCGATAGCAGGGGTGTGCCGGTTTTCGACCACTACACGCTCCAGTGCGGCAAGAGTTCCATCTTTATCGCGGGCGATTCCAACAATTATCTCCCGCTTCTCCACGAAGCCGCCGATGAAGGACACATTGCCGGAGGGAACGCCGCCGCATACCCCGACATCAGCGCGGGCATGAGGAGGACCCCGCTTACAATTGTATTCACCGATCCTGAGATTGCGGTAGTCGGATCGGGTTATCATGAGCTTAAGAAAAGAGAAGGATTCTGTTTCGTCACGGGACGCGTTTCGTTCGGGAATCAGGGGAGGAGCAGGGTAATGCGCCAAAATAAGGGTCTTCTCCATATATATGCGGAGTACGGGTCGGGGTTGTTCGCGGGCGCCGAAATGTTCGGACCCCGCGCCGAGCACATCGGCCAGCTCCTCGCTTGGGCACATCAGATGAAAATGACTATCCCCCGGATGTTAGAAATGCCGTTCTATCATCCTGTTATCGAAGAAGGACTCCGCACTGCGCTCAGAGACGCCAACGAAAAGCTCCACATGGGCAAAGCCCTCGCTGAGAACAGCATCGAATGCGGCCCGGGGGTTTAATCTCGAAACCTAATCCTCTTTTTTCGTTATTGCTTTCAATTCTCTACTTATAAAGGAAGGACGGGGTGAATTAATTTTTTTCTGTTGATATGTCATGCTGAACTTGTTTTAACACATCGACTTCTCAGTGTGTAGGAGCGGCATCCTGCTGCGACCATGATCAGGACTCACCCACCCTGTCGCATGGTCCTATGTGTGAGAAATCTAGTTTTTTGCAATTTAATTCCCTCCTTTTGTAAAGGAGGGCTAGGGTGGATTTATTTCTTTCCAGTTTTAGCCGTATTTCCGAACTTGTTTATGAATCCCATCTTACAACCCGTTCACTCCAGGCTTGTCGAATGGTCGAAGTTCATCTGCTTATGGATGGTGGAATAACATCAAAGAAGTCATGTATAATAAAATGACATTCGGAGATATTTTATGCCTATCTACGAGTTTTTTTGCAAGAAATGCAACACGGTCTATAAATTCTACTCCCGCACTATAGATACGACCACTATCCCCAAATGCCCCGGATGCAAAAGGGTAAAACTCGAAAGAGTTTTCTCATCCTTCGCTACATTGTCTAAAAAAGATAAAGAAGGCGGTCACGAAGCCGGCCTTGCCGGTATCGACGAATCGAGGCTCGAGAAGGCTATGGATATGCTTGAGAAGGAAGCGGGCTCGATAGACGAGGATGATCCACGCAAGGCCGCCGACCTCATGAGAAAACTCACCGACGCCGCCGGCATATCAATGGGGGAAGGGATGGAGGAGGCGCTCAGCCGTCTTGAGAGGGGCGAGGACCCCGACGACATCGAGGAAGAAATGGGCGGTTTGCTCGACGACGAATCGGTCAGCTTCGAGTCCAAAAAGAAAAAAGGTGCTAAAAGAGTTCAAGCGAAGCCGAAAGTTGATGAAACGCTTTACGAACTCTGACCTCAAATCCCCTCCTGTAAATTCATCTCTGCCTCGAAAAAGGATATAATCTTTAATATTCATTTAGGGTGGTCCGGTTACGTAACGAAATATATAAAACACATCCTTCCGTAAGCGGTGATAACACAAATAATGCTTCCAAGCTGCTCACCGAGTACCTGTTCATCTGCCCAATTTTTTTATGGCGAAAAACGCTTCTCCCGATAAAACCTGGGATTATTTTTTCGACTTCGTGCCGTCGTTTAACATCTGGCAAGCTTCCGGCCTCGTTTCCAGCCGTGATGCTGTATGTCACGGAGACGAATTGGCTTTTGTGTTTAGTCCGGCGGAGAGAGCAGGTTTCAACTTTACTGGAGAAGAAGCCCTGCTTTCCGGTGCCATGCTTCAATACTGGGCGAACTTGGCGAAAAATCTCAACCCTAACGGATCCGGACCTCAGTGGCCTCAATATCAATCCCAGGGTACGAATGTAATTCTGGTAACGCCGATCGATAAAATCGAGCGTGTATCCGATATGCATAACCATTGCTTCTTCTGGGACAATGTGGGTTATAATCTTCACTATTCTCTATGAGATATTTTATAATCTTGTGCTATTGTTCGGTTGTGCTTGTTTGCGAGATCCTACGCGATAGGCATAAGGTTTCTGAACCGGTATGATCTCGACTATCAGGAGGATTGGCGTCTCTACCATCATACTGCTCTTATGCTTGTCCTACGGATGCGGCAATTGTAATTTGGGTTCCGATTCGAAACGAATCTCCGGCAACCCTCCCACGCCGCTCATATACGGAGACATCTCTGTATTTGAAAAGCCTCAGTGCTCGACCCCGGAAGTAAAAGTAAAGCAGGGCTCTGTCTGCGGCAGTCTTGTAACGACAACGGACGGGAAAGAGGTCAAAGCATATCTCGGTATCCCATATGCGGAATCCACCGGTGGAAAAAATCGATGGCGGCCCCCAGTCACGAGAGCCCCATGGAAGGGGACGTTCAGGGCTACACGGATGGGACCCTCGTGCCCTCAGGCTACAAGGGCGGTGAATTCCCAGAGCGAGGACTGTCTTAGTATGAATGTGTGGACACCGGCTGAGGATTCCGCTGCTCCCAGAGCGGTTATAGTCTTTATTTACGGAGGGTCTTTTATTTACGGCTCTAACGCCGACCCGTTATACAATGGAGCGTACACTGCGGCATACGGGAACGTCGTCGTAGTGAATATGAATTACCGTCTGGGCGCTCTTGGCTTTCTCGCCGGGGTTAAGGATAAAAAAACTAGCGAGGGAATTAACGGCAATTACGGCATACTCGATCAGATACTGGCGCTCGAATGGGTGCATGATAACATCGGAGCTTTCTGCGGCGACCCGGATAAAGTTGCCGTTTATGGGGATAGTGCAGGCGCTATGTGTGTCGCGCTTCATATATTGTCTTCTCCCCGATCGGAGCGCCTCTTCCGTGCAGGCATTATTACGAGTAACCCGCTGGGGCTTCCTTATAGAAACCTGAAAGAGTCTCATTCGATCGCCAGGGAATTCGCTTCCAATCTCGGTTGTCCCGCAGACGATATCGTATGCATGAGGGCAAAACGTCCCGAGGCCGTTCTTCAAGCACAGCGGCAGACGAAGCTTGTCTGGTCTGCGCTCTTTGAAGGTATAAGAGATATGCTCGTCTGGACGCCTGTTATCGACGGTAAGATATTAACGGAGCAGCCGCTTCAGGCGGCAGTAAGTGGCAAGTTGACGAAGCCCCTGATAATTGGCACTAACTCGGATGAAGCGCTGATGTTCGTAGAGGGAGTAAAATCCTGGCTCGGTTGGAAAACATTATCCGAATTCGATTATCGTCTCGCTATGGGTTTCATTTTCCGGGATCGTGACATACGCAACCGTATATATGAGAAGTATCCGCCCCAGGGTAAAGACAATACAGGGCTGATTTCAAGGGTACTTACCGAACATCTATTTACCTGCCCGAGCCTGGATGCGGCTTTACATGCCTCCCGAAATACCTGGTCATTCGTCTTCGACCAAATACCTTCCTTCAACGTCTGGCCTCGTTTTCCCGCCTGTGCCGACGCTGTCTGCCATTCGGCAGAATTATCTTTTGTATTCCACACGCCGGAGGGGAGGGGAAATAAATTCACCCCCCGGGAGAACGCCCTCTCTGATATGATGGTCGGTTACTGGACGGATTTCTCAAAGCTCTTGGACCCGAACCGCAGCGGAAATGCATGGCCAGAATTCATGCCTGGTTCCCGGAGCCTTATATTCGTTACTCCTGTGGACGACATCAAAGCCAGCGCGGATAATAATGCCGATTGTAACTTCTGGGACGGCATGGGGTATAATCTCCGCAATTCCATTTGGGGTATGTTTTAAACGCCCGCTTTAATGATTTGTCCCCGGTCATGTCCGGGCTTTCCCATGTCGCATATTGAAGCAGTCAGGTCGAAGCTGTAGAATTTGAAATCTCGCTAGTTAGAGCCTCGTTCTATTTTCGGACAGTGCCGGTAAGAAGCACATCGCCGCGATACTTTTCTGTTTCTCTCTCTGAGCAGGGGCGTCCTCTCAGGAGGCGTCCGAGAATCCCGTCGGAGGGCCGGGTTCTTTCTTCTCAGACATTCCCTCCCGCGACTATCTGACGGGCGACTGGGGCGGAGTGAGGGAGAGGCTGATAGATTGGGGTCTCACTCCGAAAGCGTTTCCCCGCGGTATTAGGGTTTCCAATTCAGTTTTTCCCAGGCGGGAAGAGAGTCTTCAGGAATTTCTCCATCTCCGCCCAGGATTTCTTATCTGCGTCCTTGTTATACGCAAGAGGCAGATTGTATTCCTTGCCTAATTTGTCAGCATCCGGGTTCGTGAAGCTGTGTTTCGCACCGGGGTAGACGATTACCTTATAGTCGGCGTGAGCCGCGTCCATCTCCTTTTTAAAGGCGTCAACCTGCTCCTCGGGCACGAAAACATCGTCCCCCCCCGTAAGCACGAGTATCTTTGCCTTGACCGTATCTGGCTGAGGTTTGTACATCGAGCTCAGGCTCCCGTGGAATGTGACTATTCCGTCAAGGTCGGTGCCTATGCGCGCCATATGGAGGACTACTCCTCCTCCAAAACAGTACCCTATGGCGGCGATCTCGTTCGGATTTACGGTCGGCTGCTGCTTCAGCAACTCGAGCGCGGCATCGAACCGCTTCTCGCCTAAACCCATATTATTCATGACCTCCGTCATGAACTTCTGAGCGTCCTCCGGATGCTCGCTGTTTCTTCCTTCGCCGTACATGTCGACCGCGAGGGCCGTATACCCTAACCCCGCCATCATGTCCGCCCTTTTTCTAATGTAGTCGTTAAGCCCCCACCATTCGTGGACTATGAGAACTCCCGGTCTCTTTCCCTTGATGCTGTCGTCATATGCGATGTATCCCTTGAGCTCGGTGCCGTTCGCCTTGTATTCGACATTTTGTCCCACAATTTTGGAGAAGGCCTGAGCAGTGAATAATGCGAATAGAGCTATGAGGGTTAAACTTAAAATTCTCATGTTATTATTCCCCCTTATGGCATTGTACCTACATTGATAAATAAATGATTAATCATTCCAAGTCAACAACAATATCTCCGGACCTATTATTATGTAGCTGAAGATGAGGAGGATGATCCCGTGACTAGTGAGCTCGTACTGATATTTATCGCGATGGGAATAGGAGTGATGGTAATCGCGGTCGTTACAGCTGCAATTAACGTCGCGCTCCCGGCGGTCGAGAAGGCTTTCCAAACCACCATCGATACTATCGAATGGGTCGTAAACGGTTACGTGCTGTCGTTTGCCGTTCTGATTGTTACGTGCGGCAGGCTGGTAGATACCTTCGAAGAATATTCTTCGCTGGTCTAGTTGTCTTCGCATTGACTTCACCAATAGGCGGGTTGTCATTCAACGCCAGAGTCCTGATAGGAGCAAGAGTGATGCATGGGGGGCGGCTCTGTTGTGGCCTTCAATCCTCAGGATCGTATAATCCTCGGTTTCAGACGATCAGAAGGGGTTGGCTGTAGGTCTCATTCTCGGAGCTGCCGGAATAGGTAACGCCTCGGGCCCTCTCATAGGCGGTTTTCTGACGGAATTTGCATCCTGGCGCTGGGTACTTTTTGTGAACATGCCCTTGGCGCTCACTGCGGGGATCCTCACGTATCTGGTAGTAGATAAACAACCTGCGGAGATCGGGAAGAAGACGGACGATTACACGGGAGTCGCCATGATTTCGATCTCACTCGTGTTGCTGATGTATGCTCTAAACCAGTCGACCGCGTGGGGATGGGGGTTGT
>JBIOKC010000064.1:0-10724 GCA_044451425.1 Thermodesulfobacteriota bacterium | reverse complement strand
TGGCATATCGTCGGGACCCTCTATATTGTGCAGGTAATAGCTCGCATCCTCGGGCACGGATTCGTTGAAATGGGTTTCGAAATCCTCCCTGACATCCG
Source organism: Thermodesulfobacteriota bacterium (assembly GCA_044451425.1). Taxonomy (GTDB): domain Bacteria; phylum Desulfobacterota_D; class UBA1144; order Nemesobacterales; family UBA2774; genus 2-12-FULL-53-21. The sequence goes on along the minus strand of JBIOKC010000064.1, from coordinate 10,626 downwards.
GGTCCGCGTCTTCGTTTTGGGTGAGGGAAGCGGAGGTATGGCATATGAAAATATGCGCGATACCCAGGGAGAATTCGGACAACTCAGGCAGCTTCTGGATTATCTAGCGTGTAACTAGATGGAACCCGTGCTCTATCGGGATAATACGATTTCTTTCTGTACGCAGTTCATATCCGGGAGCAGAAGATTATACTAGCAGGTTTACTTATCTTCAATTACAGCCTCCCCGAGTCTCAGGGCCAATCCCTCGGCGCCCCAGCCCATTACGATGTCGTGGTTCCATTTGAAGAGCGGTCCGGCAAGGGGCGCGATCAGCTTCATCCACGCTTTTGTGGTATACACCTGCCAGTCGTATCTTGCGATTGTGTATTCACCATCGGTTGAAATATTCCATATGCCCTGCCGTCCAATTCCCCTCTGGCAATGCCTTCTAAGACGGACATGGATTCCACGCGCACGGTCTCGGTCTCGAATGTCAGCCTGTATGGAAGCTTGCTCTTCCAGATGTAACGGCGTATGCTCCCCACTCCGAGATCGTCTCCCTTTTTGAGCTTAATCACTTCTTCGACTTCCCTCCACCATTCGGGCCACTTCTCGGAATGGTAAATTTCATTCCAGACCCTGTCCGTAGGGGCCTTCCTATGCCAGATCGTTATGAATTTATACGAGGGCATTATTTTTTCGCCGAATTCGGGGCAAGTGTTTGAGGCGGTCTGCCGATACCTTCATTCAAAACCGAATATCGCTTTTCCCACTGCGTCCACCATCGCAGCTATAAACTTGGGATCGTCGTTAACCGTATTTGCGCGGAGGAGCTTGATTCCCGCCTCTTCCGCCGCCTCCATGGCCTCAATACCTAGATCGAAGAGAACTTCGACATGGTCGCAAAGGAAACCGATCGGCTGGACTACTGTATAACGAACTCCTTCTTTTGCGATCTCTTGTATAACATCGCATACATCGGGCTCGAGCCACGGGTCCTGGGGGCGTCCGCTCCTGCTTTGATAGACGAGCCTCCATTTATCGTGTTTCATTTTGTCCGCGATCAAACGCGCCGTCGTCGTGAGCTGTTCTACGTAAGGGGAGCTCTCAGCCATCGGCGTGGGGATGCTGTGAGCCGAGAAAAGAATCATCGTGTTCTTTCTTTCACCGGGAGGAATTTCTTCGAAACGTTCCCTCAAGCGGTCGGCAGAGTCCTCAATGAAGAGCGGGTTGTCGAATAGGGGGGCCGTGTACGTGAATTCCATCTCGACTCCTGTCTCGGCCATTGAGTCCATGACGTCCATCTCGTACCTTTCCCAGCTCGCTTCGCACTGGTGGGCAGCCATAATCATGCCTACGGCTTTTTTAACTTCGCGGAAGGACATCTCCTTGAGCGTGTCGGGTATGAAGGGATGCCAGTTCCTCATTCCAACAAATACAGGTATTTTGATGCCGGTTTCAGCAAGCCTTTCTTCGAGTCCCTTTGCCTGTTTGAAAGTGTATTCGTTGATGGGAGACTTCCCGCCGATGAGTTCGTAGTGGTGAGCCACTTCATCGAGCCTCTCTTTAGGTATCGGGCGTCCCTTCGCTACGAGCTCGAGGAACGGGCGTATATCTTCGGGCTTTTCGGGCCCGCCGTATCCCAGGAGCAGTATCGCGTCGAACTTATTCCGCATCTTCGTCAACCTTCCTTTATTTCCTTGATCCTTATTATCTTCCGGACGAATATTCGTGGACGGCGTCGACGAGCGCGAGCACGCTGTCTACGGGCGTTCTGGGTAAGATGCCGTGACCGAGGTTGAATATATGTCCTGGTCTTCCCGAAACCTTGTCCAGTATATCCTTAACCCTCTTTCTTATTTCGGCGTGCGGGGCGAATAAGGTTACCGGGTCGAGATTTCCCTGAACGGCGACGTAGTATCCGACCCTCTTCCAGGCAGAAGCTATATCGACCCGCCAGTCGAAGCCGATTACGGAGCTTCCGCTCTCCTTCATCAACTCGAGTAGAGCAGCTGTGCCGGTACCGAAGTTTATGACAGGGACGCCTTTAGTAATGGAGGCTACGAGTTTTTTCATGTGGGGCAGAACATAGTCACGATAATCGTCTGGCGACAGGCATCCGACCCAGCTGTCGAAAAGCTGCACGGCGTCAGCGCCAGATGCGATCTGCAAATTGATGTACTTCCCTATGGCGTCGGTCAGTTTTTCCATTAGCGTATGCCAGGCTTCAGGGTCTTTATAAATTAATCCCTTGGTATTGTCGTAATTACGCGAGCCCCCGCCCTCTATTACGTAAGATGCTATTGTGAAAGGCGCGCCGGCGAATCCGATGAGCGCCTTTTCCGGGTCGAGCGCCCGGCGCGTCATTCCGACTGCATCGTATACGAACCTGAGGCTCTCAGGATCGAATTCCCGGAAACGGCTCACGGCGTTTCCCGAGCGCACAGGCCTCGGGATTCTCGGACCTTCTCCCTTAGAGAACTCGAGCTCGATTCCGAGCGGCTCGATTATGAGCAGGATATCTGAAAAAATTATTGCCGCGTCCACTCCCAAACGGTCAACCGCGCTCAGGGTCACTTCCGCCGCAAGCTCGGGGGTTTTGCAGAGGTCGAGGAACGATACCTTCGCCCTGAGGTCCCTGTATTCACGCATGAACCTGCCGGCCTGGCGCATGAGCCACACGGGTGTGAAGTCGGTCTTTTCTCTCCGGCAGGCTTTCATGAATGCCGAGTTGTTAATAGTCTCTTTTCTCTTCTCGTCTTTATCCGTGTTCCACACCATCTGAATACGGTGCCAAACGTTAGTGTCCACGCCGTTCCTGTGAGCTGTCCTCTTTTTCCTCAACAGCACGTTTCCACATCTCGCCATCTCGCGTATAAGATTCCCCATTTTCGGGCTGTCAGGTTCGTAGTCGGGGGAAAGGCCGAACTTCGTCAGGGTTTCAGTAGTTGTCGGTCCGATGGAGCCTATCGCCACATCCTTGAAACCCTGTTTCAGGCTGTCTGTGAGACCCTCTTCGGACGCTACTTTGAAGAGATGGTAAATCTGTTGGGAGCTGGTGAAAAGCGCAATCTCTTCTTTTCCATCGGCAATCGATCTTATAGCCTCGCGTAAAGGTTTTGTATCTTCGGGGAGGTCCCATTTGTAAACTGGTACCGATGTTACATATGCGCCGCGGTCCCTAAGTCCTTTAAGGAATTCGTCGTTAGTTATGCCGTATTCCTGGACGGCGACGTTCTTTCCGGATATCTCCAGTTCGCTATCGAGAGTCGTTAACACGTCCCGCCATGTGTTGGGCTCGGGTACAGTGATATCGGGCTCTAACCCTATCTCCCGTAACGCGGCTACGGGTTTGGGTCCTCGAACGATAATTGTTGTATCATCGAGCGCCTTTATAAATTTATCTAGCGGGTATTTGACCGATACTGCCTCGGCCATTGCCCGCGTGCCGACTCCGGTCATAAGGATGACAATATCGTACTTGCCGGCGAATAGCTTTTCGGCGAATTTAAAGACCTCGGCTGCTTCCGCAAGCGGAACTTCCCTCATGGAAGGTGCCACCCTCGGAACCCCTCCGTGATAGAGTATGAGCTTCTCTATCTCCTTTGCTCTCCGGCTCTCAAACGCCGTTACTCTCAGACCATTGAATGAAAAATTGCTCGTCATTTTAGCTAGTTATAAAAGTATATTTGAGTTTATCACATGAAGGACGGCGGTCAATCTCGTAATGGATGAACCCTTCGAATCTATACAGGGACACTCGATCCTTGATATTAAACCCCTAATTTCATATAATCACCTTTACACTACTGCGTCCCGGAGACGAAGAATGGGAAAGAAGGTCGAGTTCTACTACGATTTCAGCAGTCCTTACACCTACATAGCCTCGACGAGGATAGAGAAGATATGCGAGGACAACGGTGCGGAGCTCGAATGGAAGCCCTTTTTACTCGGCGGACTCTTCAACGACACGGGGGTGAGGCCGGCTATAGAGATCGGTAACAAATTCGCATACATAAAGCAGGACACTCAGGACTCCGCCAGGCATTATGGCGTGGAATTCAAATTTCCCGATATATTTCCTCTAAACAGCGTGAAGAGCATGAGGGGTGCGTTCGCCGCCGCCGAAAAGGGTAAATTGACGGAGTATAACCATGAAATGTTCAAACTATACTGGACTGAGTGCTGGGATCTCAGCAAGGACGAAGTGCTGAAGAGGGCCGTCGCCGGTATCGGGCTCGACCCCGAGTGGATTATCTCCCGCATAGGCGAACAGGAGATTAAAGACAGGCTCAAGTATGAGACGTCAAACGCGGCTGCCCGGGGTGCGTTCGGGGCGCCCACGATATTCATCGGGGACAAAATGTTCTGGGGGAACGACAGGCTGGATTTCGTGGACGAATACTTGAAGGGGAGGTTGTAGTCGCTGGTGTTCGATATGTGTTCAGGATATATTTCTGCGGCGGTCTATCTCCCGCTATATAATAGCGCCCTTCGAGTCGAATCGGGTTTTCTCGATCCTCGATATTAAACCGCTCATTTCATATATTTCCTTTTACAATAATGAATCCCGGAGAAGAGGAATGGCAAAAAAAGTTGAATTCTACTACGATTTCACAAGTCCCTACACATATATTGCGTCTACGAGGGTAGAGAAGATATGTGATGACAACGGCGCGGAGCTTGAGTGGAAGCCCTTTTTTATGGGCGGACTCTTCATTGAAACCGGCGTGAAAGCGCCTATAGAGATCGGAAACAAATTCGCGTATGTGAAACAGGACACAAAGGATTTGGCGAGACACTACGGTGTCGATTTTAAATTCCCCGCGGTATTTCCACTCAACAGCGTAAAGTCTATGAGGGGTGCGTTCGCCGCCGCCGAAAAGGGTAAATTGACGGAGTATACCCATGAAATGTTCAGGATCTTCTGGACTGAGGGTTGGGACCTCAGCAAGGACGATGTGCTGAAAAAGGCTGTAGCCGGTGTCGGGCTCGACCCGGAATGGTTTATTTTGCGAATAGTCGAGCAGGATATTAAAGACAAGCTCAGGCACGAGACCTCAAAGACGGCTGCCCGGGGTGCGTTCGGGGCGCCCACGATATTCATCGGGGACAAAATGTTCTGGGGGAACGACAGGCTCGATTATGTGGACGAATATTTGAATGGGAGGTTGTAGGAACTTATGGTTATATATTGTCATCGCGAGGCCATGGGAGCGGCTGTGGCGACCTTCCTTTGCGGGGTTGCCGCGTTTGCATACTACACTCCCTCGTGACGACAGGATAGGAAGAATGACAAAAAGATGAGGTTTCTCGGCTTTACCTCAAATGACAACCAGTTTTCGCGTGACGATCCACCTCGGTTTATTTTAATTTCAAAGTAATTTGTGTAAATTTCATCCCCAGTTCGTTCCAAGGAGAATTCGCTTAATGCACAATTCTTATCAATATAGAGACGGGGAGTTTTATGTCGAAGGAGTCCCCATAAGGAAAATTGCTGAATCCGTCGGCACGCCCTGCTATATCTATAGCTATGCCGTGCTGGAAGACGCATTCATCACCTATAAAGAAGCGTTTACCGGTATCGATACGCTGATGTGCTATTCGGTCAAGTCAAATTCCAATCTCGCTGTCCTGAATTCTTTTGCAATGCTCGGAGCGGGGTTCGATATCGTTTCTCTAGGCGAGCTCATAAGGGTGAAGCGGGCGGGGGGAAACCCTTCGAAAGTCGTATTTTCGGGGGTAGGGAAAACCGAGGAGGAGATAAGAGCCGCGATTCAAACCGGGATACTCTTCTTCAACGTGGAATCAGTCGAAGAGCTGCATCTCCTTAACAAAGTGGGGATTGATCTCGGCAGACCTGCACCTGTGGCGCTCCGTATAAATCCGGACATAGACCCCAAGACTCATCCATACATTTCAACCGGGTTTAAAAAGAGCAAGTTCGGCATCGAGATAGGGAAGGCGTTTGAGGTATACAAAGAAGCGAGTTCAATGGCGGGAATACGTGTCAATGCTATAGATGCCCACATAGGCTCTCAGATATTCGAGCTTACTCCGTTCGTCGATTCGTTAACGAAGCTCGTTCGGCTGGCGGACGATCTGCTGGAAAACGGCATCGCTATTGAATACATAGACATCGGGGGCGGACTCGGTATAAGTTACAAAATGGACGAGATACCTCCGCATCCGAAAGAGTATGCCGATGTTATCAAGAATGCTCTCGACGGCAAACCTTACAAACTCGTGCTCGAGCCCGGGAGATCTCTCATCGGCAATGCCGGGATACTCGTGACAAAGGTGTTATTCCTAAAGGAAGGCACTGAAAAGAAATTCGTAATCGTCGATGCCGCGATGAACGATCTCATACGTCCCGCGTTCTATGAATCCTACCATGAGATACTGACCGTGAGAGGGCCGGCGAAGGCAAAAAAGAAAGTGGACGTAGTGGGGCCAATCTGCGAATCCGGGGATTTTCTCGCAAAGGGCAGGAAGTTCCCCAATGTAAAAAGCGGAGACCTGCTCGCGGTGATGAGCGCAGGCGCATACGGGTTTGCTATGTCCTCCAACTACAACACCAGGCCGCGCGTGCCCGAAGTACTCGTAAAGGGGGAGGAGTTCCGTGTCGTCAGGAAAAGAGAGACATATGACGAGATGCTGAGCGGGGAAACGATTCCTGAATTCGGCGATTAGAGCGCGGGCCAGAAACCCTGAAACAAATATAATGATTAGACGTAGGGTGTAGTGTCGGGCATTGCTGCACGCACAAAACTCCCCTCTCCGCTCAACCAGCCATAAATATTATTTTCATTTGTTTGCAGATACGGGCAATTCCCTTGCCGGTATAACCAACCGAATGAAAGGGACTACATGCTCCCGTTGGTGTCGATGAGCTTTTCCGCTTCCTGTATTACCTCTCCCAGTCTCTCTTTGAAGAGGTTGATTCCTCCGAGAGGAATAACTATACAGGACCTTCCCCCACTGAGCTCAGTGATCCTCAGGTATTTCCCTTTATGGTTTTCCTTCACATCGAAGAAAAAGCGTTTGGATTCTATATCGACATGTTTGCTTGCATGTTCTTTTTCGAGTTTTTCCAGTCTTTCCATTTTCTAGCTACCTCCGCCTCTTTCCCGCTCGTTTAGGGGGGAATTCGTTATTGTGGTGTCTTGAGTGTACGAAATAATAACTATTGGATTAACAAAAATCAAGTTAAGAGATTAAAATAACTTTGTGTATAATTTCTGAGTGTTATGAACGGTAAAGGGGGGCCTAGCATAATGAGTAAAAATATCAAATTCGGTATCACCGCGCCCGTTCCCGGGGAATCCGTGGAAGGGTTGATCAATTTTACGGTAATCGCAGAGAAGGCGGGATTCGATACGGTTTGGTTTCCTGATCATATCGTTTTCATGGCCAAGAGGATTACACCCGAGGTCTGGTCGGTAATAACGGCAGCCGCAATGAGAACGGGGAGAATACGCATGGGCACCATAGGAGATGCGCACAGGATGCACCCGGCGGTATTCGCACACAGGCTCGCGACCGTAGACAGGATTTCGAACGGCAGGATCTTCGTCTGCGTCGGTTACGGTGAAAAGATGAACCTCGATCCTTACGGGATCAATTGGAATAAACCACTTACGCGGGTCGAGGAATCGATAAACATAATGCGTGCGCTTTGGAGCGGAGAGCCTGTTAACTTCGATGGTGAAATGTACAAGCTCAGGGACGCCGAGCTCAGAATAGAGCCGTCAAACGATAAAAGAGTGCCGATTTACGTAGCGGCTACCGGGCCGCGAGCCTTAAGGCTAGCGGGCAGATACGGGGACGGCTGGGTCACTAACGCGATGCCCCCTAGGCTATACGCAGAGAAAGCCCGTGGGGTCGAGGAAGGCGTGCGGAAAAGGGGAGAAGGAAAGGGTGTTCCCGAGAATACACTCTACATGTTCATTTCCATTGCCGGTAATAAGGACGAAGCTTACAAATCCATAGAGCCTGTAAAGCATGCCCTGATATGGCCCGAGCTTCTATTGCAGGCGGGATACGAAATAAAGATCGATGACGAATACAAGGGGCTGGAATATACAAAGATCATGCCCAACGATCCGGAGATGCTGAGGAAGTTCAGAGAGATGGGGGATAAATATTATACGCGGGAGATCGTGTTCGATTTTGTCGTGGCAGGCTCGACGAAGGACGTCATAGAAAGGTTTGAGGAATATGCGGACGTCGGCGTCGAGCATTTTATACTGAGAGATTTCAGCCCGGACAGAGAAAGGTCGCTCGATGTCCTGTCACGGGAAATACTCCCCCATTTCAGAAAGTGAGTTTGGATACCGAGGGAGAAGACTGCGGCGAGGATATGACGAATGGGTTTCAGTGCCTGATTCGTGAAATCTGAACGGCGAAATTCCGGAAGGGGTCTCCTGTCTTGTCCGGACCAAAATAAACCTTCCTCATGTAGTCGAGCGCGCCCGAGTAAAATTCGAATTCCCTCGCGAGCTTGCTGAACATTATGGGGTTGCCTTCGCCCCTCTCGAGGTCGAGCTGTGATACGACGAAGTAAGATTTCATCCCCTCACTCATGTAATAACGGAGATAGGAGCCCCTGCTTACGTACTCTCTGAATATACCGCTCATGAACAGCGCGAAATCCCCCACATATTTTCTCACTTCCCGTTCATATCCGGCATTGTCAACCGGCGAATTTTTGCTTTCGAGCAGGATTTCTACTATCGTTTGGATCTTTTTACCTTCGGAGTCATGAAGCTTGTAAAGGTTATCGGTACGCGCGAATTCGGTCAGCATGTCAATGAGGTATCCGGCAGCGTCCTTGTCCTTGTCTTTCCCGAGGTCGAGGAAACTCGTATGGACGAGGTTGCTGAAGAACGATTTTATAGAAGCGGAGTTGATTTTGCCGATTGTCATCGTGCGTTGTTCACCTGTGCCGCTGAGTTAAGTATAATACAAATTTATCAAATGATTCGTCAGGATGTCAACTGGTAATTTAAGCAAGCCTCAAAGTTAGTATTTTATCCCGAAATATTGAATTTCTAATCGGCTTATGAGAAGCAAAAAATACAATTTAAAAAGGACACACTTATGGCAAGGATAAAGATGGAGTTCCCCAGCAGCCCCGTATTTTCCACTGAAATCGACTTGAGGATCAGCGATATAAATTACGGGGGACACCTCGGGCACGACTCCACCCTGTCTCTCACGCACGAAGCTAGGGTAAGGTTTTTCAGACATTACGGCTTTTCCGAGCTCCACGTGGACGGGCCGGGGATAGTATTGTCGGACGTCGCTATCGTATATAAGTCCGAGAGCTTCTACGGAGAGACTATGGTTGTGGAAGTCGCGGTATCTGATTTTGTTAAATACGGATGCGATCTCGTTTACAGGCTCAGGGAGAAAGAGACGGGCAGGGAGGTCGCGCTCGCGAAAACAGGGATCGTATTCATGAACTACGCCGAGCGCAAGGTCGCCACGGTGCCGGAGAAGTTCAAGAAGCTATTCAAGCCGCAGGGGTACTCGTTGGAGATACAGCCTTAGCTTTTGATTACTGGCAAATGTTGGGAAAAACGATATATATACTCCAGCGTTATCGGGCTGGAAAAACGATACTGTTTCGTCACTTCGTTTCTCGAAATGATATTTTAAAGGCCGGATGCCGAAACAAGTCCAGCATGACTCAAATATCGACTTCTCTCGTTGAATACCGAATGATAGTGTAGGTTAATATTCGAATTGAAATCTAATGCGGGAGTTAGTGAGGGGAAGGGCATGTACCCTCCCCCGGTTGATTGTCTGGAGTTAACTCTTTTCCTTTTCAACTATGATCGCGATTCCCATACCGCCGCCGATGCAGAGCGCTGCGAGACCGCGTTTCGCTTTCTTTCTCTTGCCCATCTCGTGAAGCAGAGTGACTAGGATTCTCGTACCGGAAGCGCCGATCGGATGGCCTAAAGCTATCGCACCGCCGTTCACGTTTATCTTATCTTCGGGTATCGGGAGATCCCTCAGCACGGCGAGTGACTGGGCCGCGAACGCCTCGTTCAGCTCGAAGAGGTCGATGTCGTCAAGCGAAAGCTTGGCTTTGTCGAGAGCTTTCTGGATCGCGGGAACAGGACCGATGCCCATAATCGAAGGGTCCACACCGCCCACGGCATATGCAACTATGGACGCAACTGGCTTAAGTCCCAGGTCTTTCGCCTTCTTCTCCGACGTGACCAGAACTGCTGCAGCTCCGTCGTTGATACCGGATGCGTTTCCCGCCGTGACTGTCCCGCCCACTTTGAACACCGCGCGGAGGCCCTTAAGTGCCTCAAGAGTAGTGTCGCCTTTCGGGTGCTCGTCCTTTTCGAATGCGATAGGGTCGCCCCTTCTCTGCGGGATCATAATCGGAACGATTTCGTCCTTGAATTTCCCCTCGTCCTGAGCAGCCTTACATTTCATCTGGCTCTTGAACGCGAATTCGTCCTGCTCGTCCTTCGTAATGTTGTACCTTTCCGCGAGGTTCTCCGCGGTAACTCCCATGTGGTAATCATTGAATATGTCCCAGAGGCCGTCATACACCATACCGTCTACGATTTCCTCTTTAGGCATGCCCATTCTGTAGCCGTAACGCGCTTTTGGAAGGTA
>JBIOKC010000063.1:0-10736 GCA_044451425.1 Thermodesulfobacteriota bacterium | reverse complement strand
TCTTATATACCTTAAATGAACCGCAGAATATGCACTTTCTGCCCCTCAAAAAGTTGGCCGCACAGTTGAAAATGTTGTTTCGGATAGTAACCATAAGGATATTTTAGCCCCCTGTGGTTACGAATCCCACTAATTACCTAAATAAATATTAACGACTCTAGTCTTCGAAATACTCAATACTTAGGTACTTCTTTCGATGTTTCCGCACAGATCTCGAGCTCAAGCCCATCGGGGTCGAGGAAGTGATAAGCGGATACTCTGCCGTCCTCGCCGATTTTTTCTTCTATGAAATTAACTCCCCGTTCCTTAAGAAGCTCGCTCGCTTTCTCTACGTCGTCAACACAAAAGGCGACGTGGTTCACTCCACCGACAGAGCCGCTTTGTAAACGGCGCCACTCCTTATCCTCTGTTAACGCGAGGATAGCCCTGTTCCCGGTCCCGACGAAGGTCTTTTTCATTCCGCCCTCAGGGCGTCCGTCCTTGATCAGTTTCAACCCCAGAACCGCCGTATAAAATTCGATTGCCCGATCCATATCGCTCACTATAAGAGCGATATGGTCAAGCCCCTTTATGAGTACCTTCCCGCCGATAATATCGCTTACCCATTTCATAATACAGCTTCCCTGCTATATAAGTTCTCAGCCCAATCTCAATTTTTTTATCAATAACCATCCGACAGCACCAACAACAATAACTATAAAGACAGCCATAATCGAATAGCTTTTTGTGACCGTGTAAAGGAAATTTGACTTCACGTCTACAATTTTCTGAAAAAGCGGATAATCCTCCGCCATCTCATTTGAGTCCGCGTCCTCCGCCATGATCTCGATCGATAAAAGTAGCGACTGATACCCGCTTTTCAATGGAGCCACTTTCCATTTCCATGACGGCATCGAATTTTCAGTCACCTGTTTAGTCATACCCGTATCCTCGACCGGGAAGACCTCCTCCACCCCGTCCGTTTCGGTTACGGGCCTTATGTCGAACCCTCGCCCTTTTAAGCTAAGGCCGACATTCTGACCCAGCCTGACCTTATCGAACCCTTGGGCGCTCATCCTACTAAGAGCAGCCGACAAGCTCTTTAAAAACGAATACGGCAAATCGACCTCGACCTCGTATGTCTCCCCTAGATTCATGTCCTTTGGGGCATCAAATATAATCCGCCCCGGCGCAAGTTTCCTCATTGAGTCGTCGATCGCCTTTTTCAGGTCGGGCGGAGGGGCCGATAATTCGGTTAAGGCCGGAGCCGCGGGTTCCTGAGACTGCTCGTCCTGTGCCATCCTTTCAGCAGCAGAGTCATCCGGAACCTTCGCGCGCGACTCGGGGGCGTGGCTAGGCGATGCAACGGCGGCAGTAGGGGAAGGAGACGGTGTCGATAGGGGAGGCGGCGTGGAGGGAGGACTTTTCCCCTGCTGGGATTCAAGTGCTATGTGTACCCTCCTGTTTCGTCTGAGGGATTCCTCGTCCGTGCCGCTATCGTATTTATCCGTCTTTCCCTTGCCTACCGCTTTTACCTTCGAGGGCTTAATTCCCCGGCCGATATAGTATTTCCTTACCGAATCGGCTCTCAATCTCGACAGGTTGAGGTTGTATTTATCCTCGCCGGTTATATCCGAATAACCCTCTATCACCACCACAAGTCCGGGATCATTCTTCAGTAAAGTAACGCTTTCTTTGAGTTTCGATTCATCTCCGGGATGTATGATATGCTCATTAAGGTTAAAGAAAATATCCGCCGTTTCCTCCGCATTTTGTGCGGCCGCTTCCGGGATGAACTCTTTTAGCTGAGTAGTCAGGGGAGTTACGTGTGAGGCTATAAACACAAGTATGAATATGCGGAACCCTCTGCCGCCGAGCGATTTTTTGGTTCGACCCATTCTCTGCCTCTAATGGACCATTTATTAGACAGGAAAAGCTAAATTGATATAAACCATTATCTCACTTTAATTAATCCGTTGTCAATAAGTATGGCTGAGATCACTTTATACCCGGCCGATGTAAGATGAGGGAGTGATATGGTGAGATGGCCCTCTCTGAGTCGGATTCGTCCGCCGTTCCTTCGCCCCAAATGAGAGACTTCACTCGCCCGCGGGGGAGCATGAAAGCGCATACTTTATCCGGCCATTAGAAATACAACCGTATTTGGAGCAGGTGTTATAATAATTTCAGGGCTTACCCGGAAAGGGAACACGGGTATTAACGAGACGGATTAACGCGAATGGACAAAGACTATCGATCGATGGTGTATGACTCGATTTCGTACATCGACAAAGATTCCTATAACGCAATCATAGATTGTGAAAATCCCTTCCTCGAGTATGAATTCCTGGAAGCCATGGAGAAATCGGGTTGTGTTGGTCCCCGCACCGCTTGGGAACCGAGTCATATTATACTCAAGGACGGCGATAGGATTGCAGGCGCCATCACGGCCTATCTCAAGTTTGATTCCTACGGCGAATATATCTTTGACTGGGAATGGGCGAGAGCGTTCGAGAACGCGAGACTAAGCTACTATCCCAAGATGGTGGTGGCAATCCCGTTTACCCCCGGCACCGGAATGCGCATCTCGGTACATCCGGAATACGATTTCGAAGAATGCGCCCGGATTATGGTAGGTCGTCTGAAAGAACTATGCGCTGAGGGAAAATGCTCATCTATACATTTTCTATTCCTGACCGACAAAGAAAGTATCTTTCTCGAAAAAGCAGGATTTTTCACGAGAGTGACACACCAATACCACTGGAAAAACAGAAATTACAAGGTCTTCGAGGATTTTCTTTCAGATCTACGCTCTGGCAGGAAGAAACAGATAAGGAAAGAAAGGAAGTCGCTTGAGGACGAGGGGCTCGATATTCGGATTATAGAGAAAGATGCTATAGAAAGCAGGCACATCGATGCAATCTGGGAGTTCTACTCGGACACACACTCGAGAAAATGGGGCAGCGCATATCTAAACAGGGAATTCTTCGAGCTAATGTTCGAGAACTACAGGCATAGGCTCGTGCTCGTAATGGCGGATAACGGCAAAAAATTGGTCGGAGGGACGTTCAACATCGTAAAAAACAACAGGCTCTTCGGACGATACTGGGGCACAACTCACAACTACAAAAATCTCCACTTCGAGTGTTGTCTCTACAGATTAATAGATTATTCTATAAGAAACGGAATCGACATCTTCGAGGCCGGTGCGCAGGGAGAGCATAAATTCTTAAGGGGCTTCGCGGCAGTTCCGACTTATAGTTCGCACCTGATTATGCATCAGAGCGCGAGTAACGCGATAGGAAAGTATCTGTTGAGAGAAAGAAAGTACACCGAGAGTCTTATCGATCAGTACAATACGCAGTCGCCTCTAAAATATCTGCACGGAGAGCAGACGAGAAGTGTTTTATGATTAAACCGATTCAAACCGGGCATATAGAAATGGAAGACTGGAAAATTAATTTGGAGGACCTCGAAGGAGACCTTCTTACCGAACACAGGGCCAAGCTTAAGAGGCCCGATATGTATAGAATAGTGCTTCTCAACGATGATTATACCCCGAGGGAATTCGTAGTATGGGTTTTGATGAGAGTATTTTTCAAGAATCAGGAAGAATCCACAAGAATAATGCTCGAAGCGCACACCTCGGGCCAGAGCATTGTAGGGGTTTATACATACGACGTAGCTACTACAAAAATCAGACAGGTGGACAAGCTGGCCAAGCAATACGAGCACCCGTTGAAGTGCATACTTGAAGTAGAGGCCGGCGGTGAGGAATAATGACGCTTTCAAGAGAGCTCGAAGAAACTCTAAAAAGGGCTTATGAGCAGGCGAAGACCAGAAGGCATGAGTTTATCACACTCGAGCACATCCTTTTCGAGCTTACTTATGACCCGGACGCCTCCGAAGTGCTCACCGGCTGCGGAGCGGATCTCGAAAATCTGAGATCCTCGATCGAGGACTTCTTCGACAAAAACATGCCGTCGATCGATTCCGAATACCTGCCCGACCCTCAGTACTCAGCGGGCAGCCAGTTCGTGCTCAGGCTTGCGGCCATGCATGCGGAATCTGCTGATAAATCGCAGATCAATGGAGGAAACATACTCGTTGCAATGTTCAGGATAGATGAGTCTCATGCCGTTTACCTTCTGACGGAGCAAGGCGTAAGCCGTTATGACATCGTAAGTTATATATCGCACGGAAATTCCCAGTATTCAAAACAGGAGAAATCGACCAGCATCGCCAAGACCGATACCGATACCCAGCAGAAATCTAAAGACCCCCTCGGAGAATTTTGTGTAAACCTAGTCCAGAAAGCCAGGGAAGGAAAACTCGATCCCCTCATCGGACGCGAATCGGAAATAGACCGCACCGTGCACATACTTGCGAGAAGGAGAAAGAATAACCCTATATTCGTAGGCGACGCGGGCGTCGGCAAAACGGCGATAGCCGAAGGGCTCGCGCTCAGGATAGCGCGGAATGAGATCCCGAAACCACTGGAAAATACCGGTATTTACGCGCTCGATATGGGTTCCCTCACAGCGGGCACGCGCTACAGGGGTGATTTCGAGGAGCGGCTCAAAGCCATAATCGACAGTATGAGGGGGGATGAGAAAAAGATCCTTTTCATCGACGAAATCCATACCGTGATTGGCGCGGGAGCCGTCTCGGGAGGCACTCTCGACGCCTCCAATATGCTCAAACCGGCGCTGTCAAACGGCGAGATACGATGCATAGGCACAACGACGCTCAAAGAATACAGGAGTGTTTTCGAAAAAGATCACGCGCTCGCAAGGAGATTCCAGAAAATAGACGTATACGAGCCCAGCCAGGAGGAGTGCGTGAAGATACTGCTCGGCCTCAAGAAATACTATGAGGATTTTCATAAGGTCAAATATTCCACGCCGGCGCTCAAAGCCGCGGTCGAGCTCTCTGCAAAGTACATGAACGACAGGAGACTCCCCGATAAGGCGATAGACCTGATAGACGAAGCGGGGGCGGAGGTCAAGCTGAGAAACGCTGGAGCCGCAGTCAGACAGGTCACTGTGAAGGACATCGAGTCGCTTGTATCGAAGATTGCGAAGATACCTACACGCACGGTCAAGGTCGATGACAGAAACAGGCTCATGACGCTTGCCGTCGATCTCAAGAAGGTCATATACGGCCAGGACGACGCCGTAGAGAAGCTCGTCGCGGCTATACAGATGTCGCGCTCCGGGCTGAGCGAGCCGATGAAACCTGTCGGGAGTTTCATGTTCGCAGGGCCAACGGGGGTAGGGAAAACGGAGCTCGCAAAACAGCTTGCGGAAGCGCTCGGCATAGAATTCATCAGGTTCGATATGAGTGAATACATGGAGAAACACACGGTTTCCCGCCTCATCGGGTCACCGCCCGGGTACGTCGGGTACGAAGAGGGCGGGCAGCTCACCGAAGCCGTTCATCAAAAGCCCCATGCCGTGCTCTTGCTCGATGAAATAGAAAAGGCCCACGAGGATATCTTTAACGTACTTTTACAGGTTATGGACCATGCGACTCTCACCGACTCGAACGGAAGAAAAGTGGATTTCAGGCAGATAGTCCTCATACTTACTACGAACACGGGGTCGAGGGAGAGCAGCCAGAGGACTGTAGGATTCGAGAAAGACGAATTTGAGGACAAGAGCGTCCAGGCGATAGAGAGGTACTTCAGCCCGGAATTCAGGAACAGGCTAAACGCAGTCCTCCATTTCGGCTCACTCTCCAAAGAAGTAGTCGAGAAGATCGTGGACAAGATGGTCGGGCAGCTCGCGGAGAGGCTGAAAGTTAAGAAGGTGACTGTAGAGCTCACGCCCGAGGCGAGGACTTATATTGCCGAGAAGGGGTACAATAAGCAATTGGGCGCAAGGCCGATACAGCGCCTTATCGACAGCGAGATCACGCAGAAGCTCACGCAGGAGATATTGTTCGGGAGGCTGTCCACGGGAGGAGGGAGTGTGAGGATAGTAGTGAACGGGGACGAGCTCGGATTTGAGTTTGGATGATAATGTTAAAAGTTCCAGGAGGTTAGAATTCTAAGTTCTATGAAATATCAAGCGACTCGTTAGATCAAATTATTGCCGGGGGGATTATACTCATGTTCACCATATACGCATTTTCTGCGAAAGCGAAGTCCATCTTCATTATGCTCTTAATATTTTCATCACTATATAGCCTAAATTCTTTCTCCATGGAAAGCCCGATCATGTTAGCCCAGGTCGGGAACAAATCGAGCGGGAATAAAATACTGAATGCGATCGATAGCGGAGCCGACTTTAAAGGCATGACCAAAAAACAGGTTATAGATTCATACGGAGAGCCCTACAGCAAAGATACGAACCATGTAAAGGGCAGGTACGATGAAAAATGGACTTACAGCTGCGAGACTCATAACGGGCTCACCTACGATTGTGTTTTTCTCTATTTCACAACGGACCACGTCGTGAGCTTCGAATCATTTTAGGCAACGGGAGCGAAAATGAAAAAATGTCCAAAATGCGGTAAAGAGCTTAAACTGAAGGTCTTGGGGTCAATTGAGGTCGATGAGTGCGACTCATGCAAAGGAGTGTGGCTCGATGCGGGGGAGTTAGGTAAGGCGGAGGAAGATGTCGACCCCAACATCAATTGGCTCGATTTCGAGATTTGGAAACACACCGAGAAATTCAAATCGAAAGAAACGGATCTAAAGTGTCCGTCCTGCGCGTCCGACACAATCAGCATCGAGTACGGGCATACGGGAGTCGAGATCAACTACTGCCCTAGCTGCCACGGAATATGGCTCGAAAAGGATGAGCTGCCCAAGATAATAGAGTCCCTCGAAGACGAAATATCGAAAAAAACCTTCTCTGATTACCTCCATGAAAGTATCCGCGAAGCCAAGGAGGTTGTAACCGGGCATGAATCCTTGATGTCCGAATGGAAGGACTTATCCTCTCTGCTGAGACTTATGCAGTACAGGCTGTTCGTCGAGAGACCAAAGCTGATCGAGACCCTGACTGACCTCAATACTTTGAATCCATTTAAATAAATGGAACTATGAGACGGAATAAAACCCGAAGAGAGCCTGTTTCTTAAATTGGCATAGGGACTGCGTTAAGAGCAGATGACAGGCCCGGACTTTAGATAAGAAGGTAAAACCGAACTCTATTCATCATATTGCGATCCCTCTATACGCCCGATAAGTAACTTGTAGATCACAGCATTCCGTCGAAGATAAGCGAAATTTGGTCTGCACCTACTTCCCCGCTCCTGTCGTAAACTACGCTGCCCTTACCGTCTATGACAGTAACGTGGGGAATATAACCCTTGTAATATCGGTCACGGAGCTCCTTTTGTTCCACCGAAAGCTTCGAATCCAGATCGACGACAATGAAATCCACCTTCCCTTGATATTTCCCATAGAGCTCGACTGTTCGCTTTGCCTGACGCTTCGAGTTGTAACACTCCTTTCGATAAAAGATTACATATGCGGGAATTCCGTTTCTTAATAACCCGTTAGACATGTCATCGCCGGTTATAAGCGGCCCGTCATTCGAATCGCTCGTGTAGTCGAGTTTCTGGTTCAGCTTCAAATTTGTAGCCGCCATAGAATATGGACCCGGTACCAGCAGCAGGTAAACCAAGAAGCAGGATATGGCAATCTGTAATATGCTATTAATAACCATTTCAAATCACCCGGTTATACAATCAGTATTTTCAGTATTTTATGATATTATACGATGTGAAATCGAATCCGGTTTCATCTTAAACATGACAAAATACAGACAATCGAAATTTATACTTTATAATACAGTAAGTTAAACAAATCGTTGCATTATTCTATGTGTTATTCAACTCCTGCGCACCGTAGATAGCTTAAGGTAAGGAAGGGAAAACCCGATGAATGACTCAAAGGCACGCATAGCTTCCAATATCAAGGATAAGGACCTGATTAACGTAAGGAGGCATGAGCTCGTGAACGCCGCCGTCGAGCTTTTCGTAAGAAAAGGGTTCCACAAAACCACCGTGCGGGAGATAGCCAGGGAGTTCGGGATGAGCATGGGGGCGCTCTACGATTATATAAGAACGAAAGAGGATATTCTGTTTCTCGTCTGCGACCATATTCACAAAAGCGTTAGCGACAAATTACAAAGCTCGTTCGTCGGCAAAAAGGATGCAAAGGAGAACCTCAAAAACGCTATCCGGGATTACTTCACGATAATCGACGAGATACAGGATTATTCGCTCCTCCTGTATCAGGAGACGAAATCCCTTAACCGCACTGACAGGAATTACATATTATCCGCCGAAAAAGAACTTGTGGCGATTTTCGAGAATATAATCACACACGGCATCAAGGAAAAAATCTTCAGGATCGACATGGCGACAGCAAAATTAGTGGCCGAAAACATTATGGTGCTGGGACAGATGTGGGCATTCAGACGCTGGTCGATACAGAAAACCTATTCCCTTAAGAACTATATCAAAATTCAGACCGACCTGATTTTAAGGTCGATATCCTGAACTTATTGACATTAAACCCGATAGTTTTTAGAATTATAGCGAGCAAGCGCTCGGTCGGTGATTACAATATGGGAGGTATGTCAGGAATGTCGATAGTAAAGCTGACGGAAGAACAGGAGCTGATTCAAAAAACAGCGAAAGATTTCTCGTTCGATAAAATCAAGCCCGTGGCCGCAAAGTACGACAGGGAAGGCAGATTCCCGAAAGAGATTGTTAATAAGCTAGGGGAGCTTGGGTTCATGGGTATAATGGTGCCGGAGGAATACGGCGGCAGCGGATTCGACTGCCTCAGCTACGTCATAGCACTCGAGGAAATAGCGGTATCGTGCGCTTCGTCGGCAATCATCATGTCGGTGAATAATTCCCTCGTATGCGACCCCATTATCACATTCGGATCGGAGAAACAGAAACGATCATATCTACCGGACTTAGCTTGCGGAAGGAAACTCGGATGCTTCGCATTGAGCGAGCCCGAAGCGGGTTCGGACCCCGCAAGCATGAGAACCTCCGCCGTGAGAAGGGGGAAATCATACGTCATAAACGGGACGAAATCGTGGATAACGAACGGAGCCGAAGCCGATAAGGCGATACTCTTCGCTTCAACGGACCATTCGAAAAAACATCACGGAATATCGGCATTCATAGTAGATATGGACAATCCGGGGATAAAAATCGGGAAGCTCGAGCACAAGCTCGGAATCAAAGCGTCGAGCACCGCCCAGTTATTCTTCGAGGACTGCAAGGTGCCGGATACCGCGCTCCTCGGCGAAGAGGGAGACGGTTTTAAAATCGCTATGAGCACGCTCGACGGAGGAAGGATAGGGGTCGCGGCTCAGGCAGTCGGAATAGCCCGTGCCGCGCTTGAGGAATCCGTAAGATATGCAAAAGAGAGGAAGGCCTTCGGAAAGCCGATCTCGAACTTCCAGGGACTACAGTTTATGATCGCAGATATGGCTACGAAAATTGAGGCATCGAGGCTCCTCACCTGGCAGTCGGCCGTCATGAAGGACAGGAAGCTGAATTACTCGAAAAAATCCGCGATGGCTAAATTATTTAGCTCCGAGACCGCCATGTGGGTCACCACCAAGGCTATCCAGATACACGGAGGTTATGGCTATACGGTCGATTACCCTGTCGAGCGTTTTTTCAGGGATGCAAAGATAACCGAAATATATGAGGGCACGTCAGAGATACAAAGAAACATCATCGCCAGAGAAACGATCAAAGAAATTCAATAAAAAGAAGCCCTTAAAACCTCTAAGGGCTTCTTTTCCTCTAGGAAGATGGTATAGGATGTGCGGGGTAATCATAAATATATGCCTTTTGCGTCTAATAGTCTAGACACGGTTTAGCGGAGGAAAGATTCAGAAAATTTTTGTCAGAATCCAGGCTCATCCGCGCCAGTCCGCCGGCACCTGACGAGTACATTTAGTCGTCGGTCGAAGCGGCGAGTGCCTAAGTTATTACTATTCGATTCATCGACCCAATAGCAGACCTTAGACTTGATAATCCAATACTTAAGGAAGCCTCGAAGGGAAACTTCTAAGCACCGAACGTAGATCTGGATACTTGGTACATATACAGCAGAAGCCGGGTGTATCAGAACGTAGTACCTGTAAAGTTTTGAATAAAACTTGAGAATGATAAAATTAAGTGGAGATTCTCACCTTACATGGTATAGATCAGGGGGTGAGGTCCAGTTAGAATTCCTCAAGAATTTTACCATATGCGTAATAGTCCTTGTAATAATACCGACATATCGACGCTGCGATTCCCTAAAGCGTGGTCCTTGGCCGCATGCTCGCCGTCCTCGAATCAGATGGAATTTGTAGCCTCGGCCACGACGATCATGGCGTGCTGCACAATAGCCGCAACATGCAGCAATTAGGTTGATTCCGGCGCTTGCACTGGTGCATCTACCAGAATTTTTGCTGCTACGGCCATGCCCAGCGAGACTTCCTTACGGCGAGGAATTCGAATCTTAACTGCCTCCGCCGCCGAGTCTCGCATGCTTACGGTAACAATTGAGCCGGGTTTCAAACCGCTTAGCTCGATGAACTGCAAGAATTCCCGTTCTTGATCCAACACTCTGACGACTTGTTGCGCAATGCCCAAGGGGCAGTCAGCTAGGCTAATCAACTGACGTTCGTGCAGATGCCCCTTGGAGGTGGGAATCGGATCGCCGTGTGGATCAGCTTGAGGGTGCCCCAGTAGAGCATCGATTCGCTCCATCACCAAGT
>JBIOKC010000062.1:0-10868 GCA_044451425.1 Thermodesulfobacteriota bacterium | reverse complement strand
GGCTTTAGTTATAGCTGCATTGGCTGCCCTTTTCATTTCAATGCCGTTTTTTTTCAGGGTTGGAAACAGGACGCGCGCTGAGTATTTTCCCGACCCCCGGGAAGAGAATCTGAGAGCGCTCCATGCCCGGAAGGATTCCCTTCTCAATGCGATTAAAGACATCGAGTTCGATCACGGACTAGGCAAATTGTCGGATGAGGATTTCGAGGAGCTCAGGGGTAAGTACAGGGTCGAAGCGGCTCAGGTGCTCAAAGAAATCGACGCTCTCGCAAAGAACAAGCCCGCTCGCGACGTCGACGATATCGAGAAGGAAATCTGGGCCGAGAGGAAGAAGTTCCTTACATCCTACGATGACGAAGAGATCGAAAAGGAAATACTTCGGGCAAGAGAGGCTGCATGGAACACGACGGCCGATGCAACATATTGCTCTAAGTGCGGCAGCGCCTACGGGGAAGAAGATCTATTCTGCACGAGGTGCGGAGCAAAGTTAAATACCATGACGGAGAATAAAAATGCGGGTTCGGTCTAGCACGTATATCCTTGTGCTGTCATTTCTTACGCTTCTGTTCATACCGGGGGTTTGCAAAACCTATGCCCAGAAGAATCCTCACGATATGGACACGCTGGGCAAGGAACAATTCATAGAGAACCGCTGCGTCAGGTGTCATACGATAGGCAGGGGCAGGTTCGTGGGTCCCGACCTGGAAGGCGTAGGCCAAAAGTACACCCGCGACCAGCTGGTGAAGTGGATAGAGAACCCGCAGCAGGTGTATCAGACAACGGGAAAGATGCCTATGAACGAAGGCTATCCCCCCATGCCGCCTATGGACGTTCACCCGATGGCGGCGCAGGCGATTGCGGATTACATTCTCAAAATCAAGGTGAAGCCCGATACCGGCAAGGGCGGCACTATCACAGGTAAGGTGTCCAACAAAACGGAGAACATACCCCTTTCGGGAGTTAAAATTATACTCACCTCGTATATGGGCGATAAGGCGACGGATACGAAGAATTCTGAAACCTCGAAAGACGGAAATTTCTCATTCCATGCTCTGCCGTGGGACAGGAGCTACGTGGTCACTATAGAGTACAACGGAGCCCAGTACTCAACCGAAAAGATGGTTTTCTATCCCGACGAAGATACGAAGACCCTCGATCTGCCCGTCTACGATCCGACCACTAGTGCCGAGAATATTAGTGTGACTGAAGGTCATATGATAATCCAGATCTCGGAGGACGGTCTTTCGATTGCCGACCTCTCGGTCTTTCAAAACAAAGGGGACAGGATGTATGTGGGAAGCGCCGAGATAGCAGACGGGAAGAAAGAAACACTGAAGTTCAACGTCCCGTCCTACGCCGCAAATCTTAATTTCATGCAGGGACTTGACCCGGAAAGCATAGTAAAGACGTCCACAGGTTTCTCGGATATCAGCAGTGTCCCTCCGGGATCCAAAAGAATTGCATTTGCATATACGCTGCCCTTTAGCTCGGGAAGCGGATCGGTCGAGAAGACAATCGAATATCCGACGGAGAGCTTTCTCCTCCTTATATCGAAGTCCAATGACAGCGTCACGGTCGACGGCCTCACCGGCGGAGATACGGTACATATCGAAAAAGAGGAATTTCTCAGATGGTCCGGAGAGAATCTCAAGCCGGGACATAAAATCGTAGTGAAGTTTGTGAACCCGACTGCGTGGAAGGATTATATCAAGTGGGGAGTGATCGGATTTCTTGTTCTCATTATCGGGGGAGGGATAATTTATTCCTCACTCTCCAGGGGCGGCAGTAGAGAAACCGCCGTCGAGGAGAAAAAGAACGTAATGAGAGAAGAGCTCTTGAAGAGGAGGAGTTATCTGATAAAAGAGATAGCGGCTCTCGACGACGGATATGAAGCGGGACGCATTGAAGAATCGAGTTATAAAGAAATCAGAGAAGCCAAAAAAGCGGAGCTGGTTGAAGTTACACGGAGACTGCGATTGTGATCACAAGTCTCCATGATGAAATTGGATTATAGAAAGAACCGCAATGCTTGCGGTCTCTGTTCTAAGAGTCCTGGGACCCAGACCCAGGGAGGTGAAACCCATTTCACAAGCTAGAAGGACTTCCTCTTCAGAAAATCCACCTTCCGGTCCTATCAATACTATAATAGTATTAGGAAGTTGTAAAGAGTATTTTAGATAATCTTTGATAGAACATTTAGATTCTACATTGAATATCAGCGATAACCGACCATCGTTATTGTATTTTATAGCCTCTGGAAAATTTAAAGTATTTTCTATGACAGGGGGTTTTGTCCTTCCGCACTGCTTTGACGCTTCAACAGCAATTCTCTCCCATCTGTTCTTTTTATCCGCCGCTCTCGTCTGCGACCTCTCGGTTATAACCGGAACGATCCTATGGACACCCAGCTCTGTAGCCTTTTCCACTATGTGGTCCATCTTGTCACCCTTTGGAAGACCTTGAAGGAGAGTGATCTCAAGCGGAGATTCTGTCGTGACTATTCTCGATGATAAAATATCGATGACCACGTCCCTGCTCCCGAGAGCCCTGATCTTTCCGGTGTATTCCTTCGAGCATTCATCAAAGAGAGTTATGTCGTCTCCTTCGCGCAGTCTCAGGACTTTTACGATATGCCTGTAGTCAGTACCCGAGATCCGGGCCTCGCTGCCCTCGATGTTTTTTTCTTTTACGGGGAATCTCGGCATTATAAATTCTCAGAGTGCGGCTGCTTCGAAATAAACATTCGCGTATGCATATACATGAGTTGTTTGCCCTATGATTTCCTATGTCCCTTGCGTGTACCGAAGTATTCGGTTATATCCTGAACGAGTTTGTCGATCGTATATTCCCGGGCGACGATCCGGGCTTTATATCCCGCCTCCTTGAGCGACTTGGCCGTTACAGGTCCGATGCAGGCGATGACGGGATATTTTGAGAAGCTTTTGAATTCTGGGAATATAGCGAGGAAATTGCTCACCGTGGAAGAGCTCGTGAATGTAATTGCATCGATCTTCTCTCCAGCCAGCATCTTTTTTATTTTCCCTGATTTCTTCTCTCCGGGCCTCCTCGTCTCGTAAGCCGGCACTACATCGACCGAGGCTCCCATCTTTCGTAGCGTCTCAGGGAGTATGTCCCGCGCTTTCAAGGCTCTGGGTATCAGAATGCGCTTCCCCTTTATGTTTTCCTTTCGGAACCTCTCGATGAGTCCTTCCGCTCTGAACTCGTTCGGTATCAGCTCGACGTAGATTCCTCTCTTTTCGATCTCGCCCGCGGTGACTTCTCCGATTGCGGCTACTCTAATGTCTCCGAGCGTCCTCAGATCCTTGCCCGACCGCAGGAGCCGCTCGAAAAACTTTGTAACACCGTTTGCGCTCGTGAATACGATACAGTCATAATTCCGGAGGTTCGCTATGGCGTCGTCGAGCGCTTTCCAGCTTTTGGGCGGAAAGATTTCTATTACCGGGAATTCTATCACTTCCGCCCCTCTTTCCTCAAGCGCACTCACGATGGGTTTTGCCTGCTCCCTCGCCCTCGTGACCAGCACCTTCTTTCCAAATAAAGGTTTGCTCTCATACCAGTTTATTATTTTTCTCAGATTTACGGTGTCACCGATAACAACTATAGCGGGGGAGGAGATATCATCTCTCGCTTTCACTATCCGGGCTATGTCCCCGACTGTCCCGGTCGCTGTAGCCTGCTCCGGGTATGTCCCCCATGTTATAACGGCGGCGGGTGTCGCCGCGGGCTTCCCCGACTCCATAAGCTTCCGCATATTCTTCCCGAGATTCCTCACACTCATCAGGAAGACCACAGTACCTATTTTCGAAAGAGCGTCCCATGGTACGTTCGATTTCTCTTTCCCAGGGTCCTCGTGCCCTGTGACGACGGCGAAGGAAGACGTGACGTCTCTGTGAGTGAGAGGTATGCCAGCATAAGCGGGAACCGCCGAAGCCGATGTTACACCGGGAACAATCTCGAAAGTGATTCCATTCTCCGCCAACGCTTCCGCTTCCTCTCCGCCCCTGCCGAATACGAATGGGTCTCCGCCCTTCAATCGCGCTACCGTTTTCCCCTTCCTCGCCCTCGCTATGAGGAGCCTGTTTATATCCTCCTGCGACATTTCCTTGGCACCCGCTTTTTTCCCCACATAAACAATCTCCGCCTCTTCGCCCGCGAATCCCAGAAGCTTCCTGTTCACTAGGTAGTCGTATACGACTACGTCGGATTTCTCGAGTATCTCTTTTCCTCTGATAGTGATGAGGCCCGGGTCTCCGGGTCCGGCACCTATCAGATATACGGTTCCGGTCTTAGGCATGATGATTAGTAAAGAAAACCGAAGGGGCCCTCCGTTGTCAAGAATCCTCTCATATGCTTTAAATAGTGCCCGATATATGTATTATATTAGTGCTTTCACGATAGTTCTGTATGATAATACTAATGTCTTTCCGCAAAACGAGAATACACCATACCTTTTTAGACGGAGGCGAACTATGCTCGTTAAAGATTTCATGACATCCGATCCCGTTACCGTATCAACCGATAAAAGCGCCGAAGAGGCTCTCGATATGATGAAGAGCCTGAATTTCAGGCAGTGCCCCGTAGTCGAGGACGGGAAACTCGTTGGTATAGTCACTGAGCGCGACATAATGGCGTCGCTGGTTCAGGACAGCGGCCTCAAAGTAGGAAAGATTATGACCGGGGACCCCATTACCATACTCGATTACACCTCGGTCGAGGGAGCCGCCGAAATTATACGTAAGGGTAAGTTCAATGCCCTGCCCGTTGTCACGAACAGGGGGGAGCTCGTAGGCATCCTTACGGTCACCGACCTGCTCGACGCATTTCTCAAAATGCTCGGGTTTCATGAAAAACCCAAGAGGCTCGAAGTACAGATGCCCGAAAGCATAGGTCTCTTCGACGTTCTCCACACTATCCAGACCAATTCGGAGAAGGTGCTTTCGTTCAGCGCCGCGCCCGAGAATAGGAAGCTCTACTATTTCTGGGTCGTCAACTGCAACTTCGGGGAGGTCGAGAAGGTGCTCCGCCACATGAACACTAAAATAAGCATTATCCATTCGTGAAAGCTTCTTATAACGGGGCATAGGGGACGGTTTTTATTTGTTAATATCGGTCCTGGAAACAGGTTCGCCGCCGTCACTCCGATATTAACGCCCAAGAGAACTCTGGTATAATATAATATAGCACCGAATTTAAGGAATCTCCTCTATCATGGAAGCAGAACAGTATGAATTTATACTGGACCACTATAAAAACCCGAGGAACTACGGAACGATCGAAAACGCGGACGCCTCGTACGAGGAAGGCATTCCTTCCTGCGGGGACGTGATAAGGATCGACCTTAGGCTCAGCGACGGGCTTATGGATGACTTGAAATTCTCGGGCACGGGATGCGCAATAAGCCAGGCTTCCGTTTCTATATTGACAGAAAACGTGAAGGGTAAAACCGTTGAGGAAATATTATCCTTAACGGACGAAGATATGCTGGAAGCTCTCGGGAAGCCGATTTCACCGATCAGATTCAAATGCGCTCTCCTGGGGATGAAGGTTCTTAAAAAAGCGCTGCTCGCAGGCAGAGGACTATGAGCTTCGATTGAGCCGGATAAACCGGTTTCGTGAAATTTTATGGAAAGAGCCGCTTATAATAAAGACCAGTTCGATCCTCTCAAGCTGAGAGAGGATTTCCCTATCTTCGGACGGAAGGTTCACGGTAAGACCCTCGTCTATCTGGACAATGCGGGCACTTCACAGAAGCCCAAAGCTGTTATCGATTCGCTAAAGAACTATTACGAAAATCACAACTCAAATATTCACAGGGGCGTTCATACGCTTAGCTACGAATGCACGGCCATGTATGAAGAAGCGCACATGAAAGTAGCTGATCTGATAGGAACTCTCGACGGGCGTAATATCGTTTTCACGAGAAATGCAACAGAGTCGATAAACCTCGTCGCATACGCCTGGGGTTTCCATAATTTAAAGAAGGGGGACGAGATACTCATAACGATCATGGAGCACCATTCGAATATTGTCCCATGGCAGATGCTCCGTGATAGAATTGGTATAAAGCTGAAATTCCTGCCTATAGACGGAAGCGGTACACTGAATATCGACGAGCTTCCCCGGCTGCTTACCGAAAGGACCAAGCTTGTCGCCCTAGTCCATGCCTCTAACGTGCTGGGAACGATAAACCCTGTAAAGTACATTACCGAAGAGGCGCATAAGACAGGCGCGGTCGTGTTGATAGACGCGGCGCAATCAGCGCCTCACCTCCCGATTGACGTAGATGAGACAGGATGTGATTTCCTCGCGGTTTCGGGACACAAGATGATGGGTCCTACCGGCACGGGATTTTTATACGGCAAAAGAGAGCTTCTTGAGGCGATGTCTCCTTTCTTATACGGCGGAGATATGATAGAAAGAGTTACGAAGGAACAATCCACGTGGAACAATCTGCCATGGAAGTTTGAGGCGGGCACTCCCGACATCGGTGGCGGAATAGCCCTCGGCGCTGCCGTGGACTACCTGAAAGCTATCGGTCTTCACAAAATATCCGCTTATGAGGACGAGCTTCTGGAATACGCGCTTGTCAGGCTGTCCGAGCTCGAATGGATTAAGGTCTACGGACACGAAAAGGGAGAGAGCGTAGGGGTCATTTCCTTTAACGTGGCGGGCGTACACCCCCACGATGTGGCCGGCATGCTCGACGAAGAGGGCATCGCAGTCCGCTCCGGACACCATTGCGCGCAGCCTCTCATGGCGGAGTTGGGCATGGACTATGCCGTCCGCATGAGCTTTTATCTGTACAACACAAAAGACGAGATAGACCTAGCCGTCGAAGTGCTAAAAAAAGCGAAAAATCTTTTCGGATAGCACCCGCACATTTAAGCCTTTCTAAATTACATACCCGTCTAATTCCGGTTCTCCGAAACTTCAATTGAGCATCGTCGCTACCGGTTCTGAGAGCCTAGTCTCCGACTTCGCCTGACACTAGTACCATCCTCGACCTGAGTGAGCGCACACTCATTTTTGTACTATTTTCTGACATTCGACATATAAAGTTCTTCGATATATCAACAATTATAGGCGCTTAGGAGTGGCATTTTACTTTCATAATGGTGATTGTGAAAAGGAGGAGTTATATATGCATTTGAAATTTATTCATTCGTCCCGTTTTAAGATGCTGCTTACGGCATTTCTCTATGTTTTTAATTTTCACACTTTTGTATCCGTCTCCAATGCTGAGTCCGGGAACGAGGTTGTCGTAAAGGGTGAAAAAGTTTTCAAGGACAAGGGATGTGTGGCGTGTCATTCGATAGGGAAGGGCAAGATCGTCGGGCCTGATCTCTCGGGCGTTACTAAAAGGAGAGAAGCCGAATGGATTAAGAAATGGATTATGTCCCCCGATACCATGATCTACACGGATCCCATCGCGAAAGAGTTACTCAAAGTATATTTGGTCCCGATGCCCAATCAGGGACTCACTGGTGAGGAAGCGGTCATACTCATTGAGTATTTCAAGTACGAAGATGCTCACAACGCAAAATAGTAAATCTACGAGAACTCTTTTTACACAAGGAGGTATGTAAACATGTCTGGATTGAAGAAATGGATTGCATTATTGCCGGTTGTTCTACTGACTCTCACTACGGTCTTTTTTGCGAGCTGTAAGAACACCGGGAACGAGAAGGGAAGTAAAAAGGCTGCCGTGAGTCAGGACGGTACCCTGCCCGAGACAGCGGAGCAGATTGCGGAGGCCCGGGGTCTCACCGCTAAGGATGTCGAGGCCGCCCTTAAGACGTATGTCCCGAACGGGAAATACGACGATTATCTGATGTTCGCGTCGGGCGGCCAGTCAGGTCAGGTATTCGTTATAGGTGTTCCGTCCATGCGCCTCCTCAAAGAGATCGCGGTCTTTACTCCGGAGCCGTGGCAGGGATACGCAACGGGAGACAAGGCGACGACTGATCTTCTGGAAAAAGGCGGTATGCCGAACGGAAAGGACAAAAAGCTCACGTGGGGCGACACTCACCATCCCGCACTCAGTGAGACCGGGGGCATTTACGACGGTCAGTTCCTCTTTATCAACGACAAGGCCGATGCCAGAGTCGCCGTAATTGACTTGAGGGATTTTAAAACGAAGCAGATAGTCAAGACCCCGAACATGATATCCGATCACGGCGGCACATTCGTTACGCCGAACACCGAATACATTATCGAGGCTTCCCAGTACGCGACTCCTCTTCCATTCGAAAATTATGCTCCCATGGATCAATATAAGGAAAAGTACAGGGGTTTGCTCACACTGCACAAGTTCGACAGACAAAAGGGAAGGATAGACGAGTCCCAATCTTTCCAGATAGAGCTCCCTCCTTACTGGCAGGACCTTTGCGATGCTGGAAAGAAAGTAAGTGAAGGCTGGCTCTTCTGCAACTCCATCAACACCGAGCTCGCGACAGGCGGTATCGAGCAGGGTAACCCTCCGTATGAGGCAGGGGTATCTCAGAGAGAAATGGACTATATGCACGTTGTGAATTGGAAAAAGGCTGTGGAGGTCTCGAAACAACCGGGTAAGACGGAAGTGATCTCCGGGATGAAGGTTATTCCACTCAAGACGGCGATAGCCGAGGGGATTCTGTATTTCATACCCGAAGCTAAAAGCCCGCACGGTGTAGACGTAGCCCCGGGCGGCGATTATATAGTCGTAGCCGGGAAGCTCGACACTCATGTGTCCGTATTCGGCATCGATAAGATTCAGAACGCTATAAACAACAAGCTTTTCGAGGGAAACGACGTCTATGGTGTCCCTGTCCTCAAATACGACGATGTATTGGTCAAGCAGGTCGAGATTGGACTCGGGCCTCTCCACACGCAGTTCGACAACAAAGGCAACGCGTACACGAGCGTTTTCATCGAAAGCACGCTCGCCAAATGGAAGCTCGGACCCCCATATAATACCGGAGATGATGCTTGGACGCTTGTCGAGAAGATACCCGTCCAATACAACATAGGGCATGTCGTGTGTGCCGAGGGCGATACGGAAGCGCCTGCCGGTAAGTACTGCGTCGCCTTGAACAAATGGTCGATAGACAGGTTTACACCTGTGGGTCCGCTGCATCCTCAGAACTTCCAGCTTATCGATATCTCGGGCGACAAGATGCAGCTACTCTACAATATGCCGATTGGAATAGGCGAGCCGCATTACGTCCAGATGATTAAGACCGATAAGCTCAAGCCGTGGCTCGTATATCCTGAAGTCGGATTCGATCCCGGAACAATGAGCGTGGATTCGGATGCGGCTAAAGCAGGGGGCGAGAAAATCGTGCGCAGCAACGGGAAAGTCGAAGTTTGGATGACCGCGATCAGGAGCCATTTCAATCCCGAGCATATCGCGGTAAAAGAGGGTGATAAAGTAGTCTTGCATATAACGAATATTGAGCGTGCGAGAGACGCTACACACGGGTTCGGCATCGGCGGATATAACGTCGATCTCAGCCTTGAGCCCGGCGAGAGCGAAACGGTGGAATTCGTCGCCGACAAGGCCGGCGTTTACCCCTACTATTGCACGGAGTTCTGCTCTGCGCTCCACTTAGAGATGATGGGATATCTGTTGGTACAACCTAAGGGCTAATACGACAAGGACGTCTCTTCCGGATCTTTTGTCACGGGAAGAGAAAGAAGGGGCGTCCTTGTTTCAATACTAAAACGAATAACGGAGGCATTGGTCATGAAAAAATTAATCGGATCGTTTTCATTCATATTGATATTCGTATTGGCTGACGTGGTTCAAGGGGCGGTAAATCAGGAGACCGCAAAGTCGTGGCAGAAGCAGGCTAATGATACGAGGGCCGCAGTGATGAATGTTTACGGAGAGCTCGAGAAGATGGACGTAAGCCACAAACCGGACGCCAAGGGACTCATAGACGATGCGGTGGCTCAGCTCAAAGAAGGCGACAAGTACCTAAAGCAGGGGGACGAGGCTATGGCTAAAAAGGAGTGGGAGAAGGCTAATTTTGGTTATAACATGGCGTGGCAGTATTACGTAAAGGCGGCGACCGCGGGGCTTAACGCGAAAAGCATATTGAGCGGTCAGTAATGCGGCATTTTTTATGAAAGTCTGTCAGGAGGCATGATGATGAAGGAAAACGAATTTATACTGGGGCCGAGAATTCCGAAAGAACTATGGGATAAAGAGAGGAGAAGGTTCCTCCTCCCCTCCATGTTGTTCGTAGTAGCGGCTATCATTCTGTTTATATCTATATTCCTTCCATACTGGAAGATTACCCTCTATGCTCCCCAGTATCCCCAGGGTCTTGAGGCCAGCATGTATGTAAACAGGCTTTCGGGAGATGTTGGTGAAATTGACGAGCTCAATCATTATATCGGGATGAAGCCGATGGTCGATGCCGCCGTGCTGGAGCGCACTCTCAGCATAATCATTATAATAGGCATTGCGCTCCTCATCGTGGGAGCGGTATATGTACACAGTCCTATTGCTCTGTTTCTGTGCATCCCCGCGGTGCTCTATCCCCTGTTCTTTCTTGGAGATCTGTATTTCTGGATGCGTAACTTCGGGACAAACCTGAACCCGCACGCGCCTCTGAGTAACGCGATAAAGCCCTTCGTGCCTCCCATTCTCGGTGTTGGGAAGATCGCGCAGTTCCAGGCTATTGCAAGCTGGGAAATAGGTCTCTATATGTCTATCGCGGCCTCGGTGCTGATACTCATCGGCCTCTACCTTCATAGGAAGGCTTATAAGCCGCTTGTCGTCGGCTCATCGCAAACGGGGATGGCGTGATATTCTCGTCCGGGGTACAGGTTGTGAAATTCTTTCTGACCGTCCTGATGTT
>JBIOKC010000061.1:0-10979 GCA_044451425.1 Thermodesulfobacteriota bacterium | reverse complement strand
GGGAAGACGGTCGAGGGTACGATCGGCGGGATCATAGTCTGTGTACTAGCGGGAATAATAGTCAATTACGGTTTCGGATCGCCGCTCAATTCAGACTGGACGATATTCTTTTCATTACTCATAGCGCTTGCGGCTATATTCGGCGACCTAGTCGAATCCGCGATAAAAAGGGGAGCGGGCCTTAAGGACTCAGGCTACATCGTCCCCGGACACGGTGGCGTGCTCGACAGGTTCGACAGCCTTATATTCGTATTCCCGATATCCTACTACTTAGTCATTATATACTACAAGACTCAGGGGGCTCTGTTCGGTTAATCGACCTTACCCGGCGCCCGGGCAATGAGATACTTTTGATAATGCTTCCGCCTGCTCCCTCTTTATCATTATCCTGAGTCCTATGAGTATAAGCACATTGAACAGTAGTCCGGTAAGGGCCGCGAACTTCTCCTTGTAGAATATAAACATGTAGGTGAGTAATATGGAAACGAGTACCGAGCGCTCGAACATCCTGTAGGCGGAGAGCCTCGATTTCCTTATGCAATAAACGCCGAGAACGACGAAGACGCCTGATAAAAGCGAGGAAAATATTTGAGCCTTATCCACAAAAGTAAGTCCCGTCAGCTTAAGCGCGATATTTTCGAGTACGCGAATATTCATGAGTTTTTCTATACTGAGTCCAAAGAATAGGGTGAAAAAAACCACATATCCCAGAGTCACAAAGAATTCGAGCAGGAAAAAGATAACGATTCCCGTTCTGAAATAACCGGATCCCACCACCCGCTCGTAAACTCTCCCGAGCCGCTCATTTAGCCCGACGTAAATACCCGGAGTCTGCGTTGGAAGGGCGGTCGTGTAACTATTAGATCTCTCACGTGAGCCTTGAGCGTGTCTTCGGAATCGCTTCTTGCGAGATACATGAGAACCTTCCTTTTCTCGTCCTCCTCGAGATCCCTGAGCGCGGCTTCTTCAAGCCCCCTCAAGGCGTTTATTAAATATTCCCTCTTCGTGAACGACCAGCCGGTCCTTATCATATGCACAGCCAAAACTATCAGAATGAACACCATGTACATGATAGCTACCGACGGCTCGAAGAAATAGTCGTTGTCTCTCGTTACGAATTTCCCCACCTCATCGATGAACGTCCCGAAACAGGCTCCGCCGAGGACCGCGGCCCAGAGCATCATATGCTTTCCGATGAATGCAACTAGCGTGATTATCGAGACGGGCATCAGGAGTCCGCCCCAGAGCATATGTGCTATGTGGAGAGTGCTGTTCCCGATTTGAGGATAACCGGTAAGGTGGAGAAAAAGTCTTATGGTCAGGACCGCGGAAACGGCGCAGACGAGAAAAACCTCCGCGTAGTTATAGGCGTCCATATTCCTTACGAATGACGCATTTCCCTTCATCAGCGTCTCCATTATTTATTCTATGTTAATCTCTCTTGTTAATCTAGCGTTTTGATGTCATATTATCGGTACCCGCGATCGTCCGATAATAACAAAAATGAACAGCAATGGCAGCGTCTTGTCCCTTCCCTCCGTCGAGGCATCGAATGACACGAACGAAACCCTTAAGCTCACGATCAAGGGACGTCTAGATGTCTATACAACTGAAAAAGTCTGGAAAGACTCCACATCGGAAATAGAAAAATCCAACGCTCGCAACCTGATAATCGACGCCCGGGGAATAGAATACTGCTACACTTCCGGGAAAGCGCTTCTTATAGAGCTCAGGCTCAGTCAGGAGAGAAATGGGTACGGATTTGAAATCACTGTTCTCCGGAACGACATCGATAAACTGTACAGGCTCTTTAAACAGGGAGAGCTTGCGAAAACCGATGCTCACGAAGCGCCCCGTCAAGAAATATTATTGAGAAGATAGGGGAGAACGTATGGCAGGTGGTCGAAGAAACAAAGGTGCACAAAACCTTCACGGGAAGGGAGCAGCTGATTGCGTCGGCTATATATAGGTCTCCGGCGCACAAAACGTAATAATTCATAAATCGTGAGCGAATTTGCTTTTTATATGTCGAAAGAAATATAATTATATGTCATTTTTCACCGTCGGGAGATAAATATATGCGTGTCATGTTAGCTATAGTGTTGGTAGTGCTGTTGGCAGTACTGGGATTGCCCTACTGGTTCGGCATACGGACAGAAAAGATCTACAACGATATAGTAACCGGCTATTCCGCATCCGATAATGTGTCTATCGTCGAAAAGAGCTACGAGAGGGGATGGCTGAGCTCCAGAGCCAAAACCGTATTCGCCATAAAGAACGGCGGGGCGGAACTGATAAGATTTGAAGAAACCGATACAATCTTCCACGGACCGTTTCCGACTCCGGCTCTGCTGAGCGGAAAGGCCGGGCTGTCTCCCGTAATGGCGGTCATAGACTCACAGCTCGTGGCAATACCCGCCGGTGAATCCGAATACTCGGAAATCATAAAGATGCTGCCGCCCGCCAACTTCTTGACGAGAATCTCGCTTGATGGAGGAGGAGTGACGGATATTACGATGGCTGGGATCGAAACTGCGGCCGGAGAACAGGGAGGGCAGCTCAAATGGGAAGGGCTAACAGGCGACGTAACATTCAGCCCTGAGTTCAAGAATGTGGATAGCTCGTTAAAATCAGCGGGATTGAAAGTAAAGGTAAAGGACACGATCCTTACCGTTACGGATGTGGCAGGGTTATCCAGGCTTAAATACGTCGGCCCCGAAAACAAATATCCCGTCGGTGATATCGACGTCACAGTCGGAAAAGTAGCTCTCCAGACGAAGAAGGACAAGGGCGAAGATTATGAAAATTTCACGGTGACCGGAATCAAGCTGACCGGAACCTCGACGGAAAACCAGGGCAATTTCAACAGTAAATATGGTCTCGGCTTCGGTGAACTTCTCGTTGGAACCGGCAAATACGGTCCCGGGGTATTCGAGCTCGCCATAAAAAACATCGATATTGTCTCGTGGATGAAAATCCAGGAGATGCTCAAGAAAAACCAGAATGCTCCTCAAACGGAAGAGGCACGGCAACAGTTTATGGCGGAGCTCATGAAGATAGTTCCAGGCCTCATAAAGAAATCGCCTGAAATAGAGCTTACGCAACTGAGTCTCAAGACCTCAAACGGTAATCTCGACGGTCAACTGAAAATCACCGTCGACGGATCGAAGCTGGATAATCCCGAGCTTGCGGCAAACCCGCTGTTTCTGCTTGCAGCTATAAAGGCAAAAGCGAAAGTGACCGTTGCAAAGACTCTCCTGGAATCCATATTAACAGACTACAAGAAGGAAGAAATAACGGACGACTTTAAGAAAGCGGATGACGAGATTCCGCCAGATCCGGAAATCCTCGGGATGGCGAAAGAAGAAGCAACGGACGAAATTAAAGGGTTAAAGAACCAGAGCATCATTACAGAGAGCGGGGATAATTACGAGCTCAATGTAGGTTACGAGCTCGGTCAGATACTACTTAACGGTCAGCCGCTCGATATGGGATCAATCCTGGGTCAATAGCATTTAAATCCGTATATCCGGAACGAGGTATCTTATTCACTTTCCCGTATCCTGAATTTCCTCTCGATTACCTTGTACTTAG
Source organism: Thermodesulfobacteriota bacterium (assembly GCA_044451425.1). Lineage (GTDB taxonomy): Bacteria > Desulfobacterota_D > UBA1144 > Nemesobacterales > UBA2774 > 2-12-FULL-53-21. The sequence goes on along the minus strand of JBIOKC010000061.1, from coordinate 7,385 downwards.
ACACGTCTACAACCCGCTCGAAATCCCCGAACGAAAGCATGTCATCGTAACCGGCCGTCGTACCGTGCTTCATGAGGTAGGAGTAACAGGACTCGATCACCTTCGTTGCAGAGAAGAGGGCCGAAAGAGGAAACACCGCTATCTTGAACCCTAGCTCGCCGAGCTCGGACGCATCAAGTATCGGCGTTCTGCCGCCCTCTACCATATTTGCGAAAAGAGGTATCCCCGGAAACGCGGCAACGATCTCCTTCAGCTCCTCCACGGATTGGGGAGCCTCGATGAATACAACATCGGCCCCAGCCTCGTAATAAGTTCTCCCCCTCCTTATAGCCTCATCGAGACCGTGCGTCGCTCTCGCGTCCGTGCGACCGATTATAACGAGCCCGCTCTCCCCGCGCGCTTCGACAGCCGCACGTATCTTCTCCGAATGTTCTTCCATGGAAATGACCTGCTTACCCTCGAAGTGGCCGCATTTCTTGGGCCACACCTGATCCTCGAGTATTATCCCCGCTGCCCCGGACATGACTACATCCTCTACAGTCCTCATTACGTTTAACGCGTTCCCGTACCCTGTATCTATATCGGCTACTACTGGAATAGTTACTGAGGCGACGATATGTCCCACGCTCGAGAGCATTTCCGTCGCCGTGAGAAACCCGAAATCCGGTCTGCCGAGTATCGAGGCCGATATGCCGAAGCCGCTAGTGAAGGCTACATTGAAACCGGCGCGCTCGGCGAGCCTGGCGCTTATGCAGTCGAAAACGCCCGGCAGCACGAGTATCCCGGGTCTCGATATTATTTCCCTCAGTATTTCTCCCTTTGTCATACTCTTTCTCCCAAGCTTTTCCATTAAAAACATAGTGATGTCCCGTGTGTGTGTCAAGGAGCGTTGCAGAAGGGGGTCGTTTATTATATTTTGAATCTATATCACGCGGCACGTGCATTTTATCGGAAAACCCAAGGTGAAAAAGAGAACCGAAAAAAGCGGCAAAGAAAAACTAGAAACGCCGGGAAGACTGCAGGCGGGATTAAAGAGCAAAGACGTCATACAGCTCATAGAGGCTCTTGAAGGCGTAAAGCTCGATTTTGACCATCTTTACTACTATGAGCACACGGGGCTGATTGTCCCCAGCCTGAGGAGCGCTAAGGGCAGGGGGGTGCCCAAGCTCTATTCCACAGAGGATTTCATTGTGCTCCGCTGGCTCGTCTCTATCCAGAAGAACGGAATACCAGTGAGCCGATTCCGCGAGGTGCTTACCTTCCTCAAGGAAAAGATGCCCGAGGTTCTGAAGGAGCCCCAGAACTGGGTGCTCATAACGGACGGTAAGTCCGTTCAGTTCTTCGACAGGGTTTCGTCGAGAGCGTTCGACGTCTTAAAAGATACCGGCCAGTACCTGTTTTTCTTCCCTATAGGCAAGGTCGCGGAGGAGAGCCGGAAAGCCGTAAAGACGCTCGGGAAGAGACAGCGGAATCAGCAGGCCGGCGCATAAAGCCCGGCAAGGCAACTAACCCCCGCCGCTCCCGCGCAAGTTCCGTTTCCCCTTACTCCCCTCGGCAGCTATTTCCGATATACCGGTATAGAGGTAAAGGCTATCCTCATGGGAGCCGACTCCTGAGCCCCGTGCATGGAACCGTAATATATGCTGTTCATGCCGTACTTCTCGTTTATACGGTCGAGGGCGCTCGCAATATTGTCTCGCTTCCTTTCACCCGTAAAGAGCGGCATAGAAGTTTCGTTCGACGGCGTGAGGTCTGTAAACGTGACCGACAGGCGGAGAGGCCTGCGGCCGGACGGCCTATCTTTCCAGACCGCGGAAAAGGCATCGATCATAGTCAGCGTATCGTTCTTTTTCCCTATATCCGCGGCCATTTTCCAGCTTTCTTCCTCCCCCATATAATCTATCCCGACGACCATCCTTTCAAAAAGATATTTGAGCCTTCTCAACCTGAATGCGGCCTTATATATGAGCTTCACAAACACTGCCCGCACCCTTTCGTCCGTCCTTAATTCCGGGGGTAGAACATGGGAGTGGCCTACCGTCTTTCTCTCGGAAATACCCACGGCCAAATCTTCGCCTCTGAGCATAACGAGCAAACTTTTCCCTACCACACTCCCCCATATGTCCAGAGCCCTTTCCTCGGACAGGGCGCAGAGCTGCTCGATCGTTTGCACGCCGTAACGTTTGAGGTGGGTGTGCATCTTCCTCCCTATTCCTGGAAGGCCGGTCAGGGATAGTGAATACAGTCTTCGAGGAAGCTCTTCCCCACTTATCACCGTAAACCCGTCGGGTTTCTTCATACCGCTCGCGATTTTGGCGATGAGCCGGTTTGGCGCAATGCCAACCGAGCACCTTAGGTATTTTCCCGCCTGCTCTTTAATTGTCTTCTTCACCTCGCACCCTATTTCGACGGCGTTTTCCCGAATCTTCTGTCTTCCCGTAAGACGGCACGACATCTCGTCTATCGACTGGACGGAATCGACGGGCAGCACCGAGCTTACGGCGGAAACTATTTTATAGTGAACCTCTATGTATTTGTCGGGCTTCGACTCCACTATCTCGAGATCACCGCAAAGCCTGCGGGCCATAGCGACGCCGGTCCCCGTTTTTATACCGTATCTCTTGGCCTCGTAGCTCGCCGCTATGCAGCAGGTTTTGTCCGTCCTGACCGGGACGACGACCGTCGGGCTGCCCCTGAGCTCGGACCTGAGTTGCTGCTCGACGGAGGCGAAGTACGAGTTCGTATCCATAAAAAGCCACCTAAGCGGGTAACCATCCATCACCCGAAAATGATAACATAAACTTCCCGTCAAAAGCCCCTCGACCGCCGTCCGAACTATGGACAGAACCGTATGATAGAATATTTCCATGAGCGATTACACTTTTGACTTCCTCTTCGTCGGCACAGGAATCCTCGGCTCTTCAGGGGCATACGCGCTCTCAAAAAAGCTCGAGGAAAGGGGCAGGAGAGCGAGCATCGGAGTGGGCGACATCGACACTGAAGGAGAGCAATCCTCCACACTCAAGAACGCGGGAGGGGTAAGGGCGACCTGGAGGAACCGCGCGAACATCGAGCTCTGCAAGTACTCGATCGATTTCTATGAATCGATCGCGGAGGTAATACAGTTTCGCGAGCTCGGATACTTCTGGATGCACGGCGGGAGGTCCTGGGAGGAGATAATCGAGAATCATCAGCTCTACGAAGAATATGGCATGCCGGTGGAATTGCACCCGATCGACGACATACCGGCGATCATTCCCCTCGTCGACAACCTCGAAGGAATAGACGGCCCGTCCGTATCGAGAAAAGCTGGGCTCATAGACCATTACTCGCTAAGGGAATTCTACAGGCTCGAAGCACGTAAGAGGGGGGTGAGATTCTTTGACAGATGTTATGCCGAAGAGATAGCGGTAGAGGGCGGGAGAGCAAAGAGCCTCACCGCATACGACCTCAAAGCGCTGAGTAAAGACCTCAAGAGGCTCAAAGAAGCGGTTACGAGAATTCTCGAGAAAGACGACGCCGGAGACGATCTGCCGAGGATGACTTTTAAATGCGGCACGCTCATAAACACCGCGGGCGCATGGGCGCCCCGCGTCTCGGAGCTATACGGATTCAAGGACGAGGGCATAAAGCCGAGAAGGCGTCAGATGGTTGTCCTCAGCTGCCCGGACGTCGATCTTTCGCGGTATGGTATGCTGATCGATACATCGGATATCTATTTCCACCAGGAAGCTGCCAACATCCTCGCCGGGTACTCGAACATGGACGAGCCCTACGGCTACAACTTCGAGTTCAACTTCGGGGGGATGAGCGAGGAGAGCCCGTTCGTAAAGCACATCTGGCGGACCCTCTGGAAAAGGATAAGCGGATTTGAGAAGGTGAAGTTCGTAAGGGGCTGGGCGGGTATGTATGCGGAGACGCCCGACCGCTCGGGCTATCTGGGGAAGGTCCCCGGACTCGATAACGTCTACGAGTGCGAGGCTCATACGGGAAGGGGGCTCATGATATCTTACGGTGCGGGTACGGCGCTTGCTGATCTCTTCGTCGACGGGAAGGTTCAGAGAGGAGCTCAAACACTCAGAAGACCTGTCCAGGGAAAGAAAATCGGGACCCCTCTATGAGGAGCTGCATTTATAGATTGTTAAAACCGACTCTTATATTTCGATCTTTATTACGTCGCCCTGAACGTGCACTTTATATGAGTTGACGTTCTCTTCCGCAGGCGGCCCGAGCACCTCGCCCGTCTTGATGTTGAACTCCGCTCCATGCCAGGGGCATGTGACTGTGTCTCCATATAACTCGCCCTCGCAAAGCGGTCCCCCGACGTGCGTGCAGTCGTTGTCTATGGCGTAGTACTCGCCGTCGCAGTTAAAGAGCGCGATCTCCTTTTCGTCAGCCTCGACGAGCTTCCCCTCGCCAGGGGCAATCTCCCCGATTCTCGCTACTTCGATTAGCTCTCCCAATCCCGTTCTCCTAAGCTTCTATCTATATCTATAATCTATAACCCGGAGCAGTCTCCCGACGCTCATTCGCCGAGGAATTCGATGGCTTCCTCGAATTCTTCGACCATGCCCGGATGACCATGACGCGTTGCCGCTTCGACCCCCCGCCAGTAAGCGGCTCTCGCTTGTTCGGGTTGACCCAATTGGATGTAACATTCGGCGAGCATCCTGTAAACGGCCCCCTCGTCGTCAGCGATCTTCAGATACTCGTTGATCTCCGAAACCGCTTCCTCATACCTTTCGAGCTTGTAATACTCGTTCGCAAGCCCGTACCTGCCGAGCGGGTTGCCTGGGTCTTTATCGACGAGAGCCTTGAATCTTTCTATCCTCGAACCAGTCACCTTAATCCTCCGTCAACTTACTTATTATAAATCAGAATCCGGCATAGATTAAATACCATGCTCAAACTGCCGGGATTCGATTAATTGACCGTCTAAGGTTGATTGTTCCGTCCGATTCTGAATAATCATTATTTCATAAATACGGAGATAGCGGTCAAATGCCGAGAAAAATCATAGAATTTCTATTCAACGTGCTGGCGGTTAAACAGTTCCTCATATTCACGGGGACTTTCTTCGTTCTCGCAGCGTTCGCGATGATAACCACCGACACTTTTGTCAGACACGCGGAGTGTCCTGGAATAATTCCGCTCGAGCTCGCTTTCACGAAGGCATCCTTTCAGGATATTGTCGGTAAATGCGGGGTACAGGGCGTCCGCGCTCACACCATGCTGCTCTGGATCGACTACCTTTTCGTAATCGCCTATACGGGCTTTCTCGCGAACCTGCTGGGCTCGCTCGTGAGGAGTATAGAGCGGGGGAGGGCGCTCAACTATTTCAGCCTCCCGATACTTGCAGGCGTCCTCGACGCAATCGAGAATACGCTCCTGCTCAATCAGCTATCGAACCCCAAGCAACTGAGCGGCCTCCTAATATTCGCCGCCTCTGCCGCAGCAAGCATAAAATTCCTCCTGCTCATAGCAACAGTAGCCATTATCATTTGCTATCTATTCCTGGCTGTTTCGAAGAGGGCGCCTTCGGCGAAGTGATTGAAATCATACTTTGACCACAACATCGATATCGCCAACTTTAAGGGCGCGCATGTAGGCGAGGATAAGGTCGAGGGTTGGTCATGTGCAACATAGGGAAGGAGTTCGTGTTGCCCACGTTCACGAGACGTGAGCTCGAGATAATCCAGATGGCGGGAATGGGGTTAAGAAGCGTGAGATTGGCCGTAACCTATCCATCAGCGAAAAAACCGTCAAACACTACATATCCAGAATCTTCAAAAAGCTTAAGATCAAGAGAAGGGCAGAGCTTAGAAAATTCTTATGATATTATTATCCTTCCGTGATCTTTAAACAAATTGTGCTTGGGCAACAAATAAATCACTTACCCGAATAATTACACCACTCTCAGAATATATTGTCATAATCACCAATAAGGACTAGAATTAGCTTAATTAATGATAAATTCCCGCTTACAAAGGAGAGTGTGCGATGGGTTTCTATAAACATTTGGGTGTATGGGTTATTACATTAACCGCCGGAATTGCGGCGGGCTGTGTGAATTATCAGGCGGTTCAGAATTTCGGAACCGGGACAGGACAGTTCGCCGAATCTTACGATTCCGTATTTGCCGGGAGCTACAACACGTGTCTCGCTACGGCTGAGATCAAGAATATCATAATGGATCTCGGGCAGACTCCCGCAGCCTCACCCCTCGGACAATATACGAACGACAAGGAGAGATGCGCTCCATATAATGCAGAAACCGCGGCTTTCAACCAGACTTCTCTTGCGCTCCTCGATTTTAGCAAGGCACTTAACCTCGTCGTCAAAAGGGCGGAGCTCAAGGGAGCGTTCGAGAACGTGCAGTTCGTCCCGCAGTTTACAGGTGTGGATGAACACATCACCAATACCGTTCCGGAGCTGAGCGGCCACAGGGACGACGTTATGACGCTGAATAAGTGGAAGGACTATTTCGCTTCGTTCTATGTGCAGAAATCGTCGCAGGAAGTTGTTCTGGAGAATCAGAAGAGGCTCCAAGCCACATTCGCGCTGTTGGATACGTTCTCCGATGTCTATCAGGTGCAGCTTGACAACTATGAACGGAACATAAAGCTCCTCGACACGCTGCTCCAGGGTAGTGTAAGCAGAGACACGCTCAAGAGGTCATTCGTCATAGACAAGAGCAAAGACCACGACAGGCGGCAGGAGCTCCTTAATAATTACAACGCGGCGCTCGACGCGGTGAAGGAATCGTATAAGAATATTTACCAGCGTTCCGAGCTCCCGGACCCGCACTATGGCGACCCGATATTCCAGGAGGACATGAAGGAGTTCCTGATTAAGATCTCGAACCTGGTCCAGCAGTCGAAGCTTATGTCCTAGGGGAGACGGGTACGCCTGAAGTGTCCCAAAAGTACGCCGAAAGGTATCCGGATTTCACGCGGTAAGATCGGAATCGCCCCCGAGTTTTTTCCAGACTCCGGAGAGAAGGTCTATATCTATATTCTCATCAGCAATATCCCTATCGAGTATTGTTGTATTGATATGCGTTACATCGAATACTTGAGAGAATGCTTTAATGATACTTTCTTCCGCCTTCGTCATATCGACTTCGTCTTTTTGGGACAACCATCTTTGAATCGAAGTCATTTGCACGTTCTCTATCCCGCAAGGCACTATCATATCGAAATAGGAGAGGTCGGTATTCACGTTGAGCGCGAAACCGTGATAGGTAATCCATCTCTTTATGCCCACGCCGATAGACGCGATCTTATGCCATTTGACCCATACGCCCGTAACGCCTTCAATCCTTCTCGCCTGGATGTCATAATCTTCTAGTGATACTATAATAGTTTCTTCTATCATCCTCAAAT
>JBIOKC010000060.1:0-11418 GCA_044451425.1 Thermodesulfobacteriota bacterium | reverse complement strand
GTGCTACATTGATTAGCGAAAATTTTAATAACTATAAAGAAGCACATGATGTATTGGCCAACTTGTTTAAAGGGCAAATAATATAATATTCGGGGTATTAAGTACTACCTCAATATAGCACCCTCTCCCGCTCATTACTGCGGAAAAACGAAGTAAGCGAGTAGCGGCATTCCCTTTAAGATGTAGCTTTTACCCTGTACTATCTATTCCCGTTTTAGGGTAGTTACTGGTTGTCAAGCCCCCGGAAAGCGGTCCATGTTTTAAGTTAGATTTTTCATATAATTCTCTAGTGAGTTGATAGAAATCCGTCTTTAAGCTCCTTAGTTTTGTTACCTGATACGATAGCCTGTGGAGCAGGAGGCTTGTATCCAAGTGAACTATGGGGGCCTCACCTCATTGTAATGTCTTCTCCACTGCTCAACGAGTATTTGTACCTCATTCAGACTATAAAATATCTCCCTGTTGAGTAACTCATCTCTGAGCTTTCCGTTAAAGCTCTCATTGTATCCATTCTCCCGGGGTGACCCAAGCTCTATATACGCTGTCTTTACTCCAATACTCTCAATCCAACACCTTAAAGCAGTTGCAGTAAACTCACTACCATTATCAGAACGTATGTAATCGGGTACTCCCTCTGTGATGAACAGAGTGCTCAATGTCTCCAGTACATCATCAGCTTTTAGTGTAGACCCCACACGTACTGCAAGACACTTCCTCCTATACTCATCTATTACAGTCAACATCCTTATCTTCTTTCCGTTATAAAGCCTGTCGGAAACAAAGTCGTAGCTCCATACATGGTTCCTCCAGCAGGGGCAGAGCCTTATGCAGGAACCATCGTTAAGATAAAGCCTTCCTCTTTTCGGTTGTTTTACCGGAACTCTCAATACTTCCTCTCTCCATATCCTCTCCACACGCTTATGATTGACTACCCAGCCTTCAGCCCTAAGAAGTGCTGTAATACGCCTGTATCCGTACCTACCGTAAGTACTAGCAAGACGTACTAGCTCCCTTCTTAGTAGTTCTTCGTGTCCTGATTTGTTTTATTGGTGACGCTTCACCGAATGCAGACGCAGATGTGCGGTAATGGTTCAGCAAAAGTTGGGTATATCTGAGCTGCGTGCCTGTAAAGTTCTGAAACAGTCGCGTCCGGTGCAGCGTCATGCTACGCAGCGGCCGAGCGCGCTCGGCACGGACTGTTAATATGTTCAAGGACAACGCCGCGAGTCTGACAGCCCCCTGCCTCAGATAGCCCTACTCTCACCAAAGAAAATCTCCGGCAGGACATCCGGCAAGCCGGGATCAGCATACAGCGGACAACGCAAACCACGCTGATTATCTTTAAATTCTATTAAATTCTATAATGTCGACATTTGTATGTATTAGTGTCGGCCACGGGCTGAAAATACACGGCAGGCAAAAAAAACAGCTTTAAGGAATAAAGATTATGTCGCTTTTTTTAACTTTTTGATTTCGTTATCTTTGTCCTGCATGTAGGAATCATAAAACCAGCTAACAGTAAAAGGCAGAAAGCAAAGACCAAATGCAAAAATAACATCCTTCATAAAATAATTGTCTTTAATGCTAATAATAATTACCAAAGACATCATTAGACAAAACGTAATCACGTTAATAACAGGATACGCTATATTCTTTTTTATTAAGACTAGCACCCCCCTTACTATCATTTTGAATACCCAAAAAAGGGCTATTACAACCCAAAAGACCGCAACCCAACTAAAAGATATCACGATCAAGGTTTGCCAGGACAGAGCTTGTAAACAAGTAAGATAATTTTCCAGGCATTGAGGTCCGCTTCCACCCATATTTACAATTATAACCTGCTTTGAAGGCATAGACGATCTTCGATTGTCGGGAGCGCAGCGGACGCGGTGACTGTGCTTGAAAAGGGTAAAACCTTATTTATGGGCAAACTTATACCTGTATAGTCCTCACGCAAGAGTGATAACAGACGATATGGAAAAGGGAATTTTAAATCTTAATCATCTAGGTAAGATAAACAGCCTACGTTTTATATATGAAGACTTTTCTTATAATTAAGTAGTTGGAGCTTCTGTCTCTTTACTCCACTTTGACCTCGATGACTTTCGGCTTTGCCTTCCCAGTCTTTTGAATCTGGAGATTCAGCATGCCATCCTTAAACGAAGCCTTTATTTTAGTTTCATCGACATTGTCAGGCAACGTAAAGCTACGGGCGAATCTCCCATAGTATCGCTCGACTCGATGGAACTTTTTCCCCTCCTCTTCTTTTTCCTGTTTTCTCTCTCCCCGAATCGTCAGGACACCATTGTCTACAGTAACTTTGACATCCTCCTTATTGACCTCGGGAATCTCCGCTTTAATCACGAATGCTTCGTCGGTCTCAGCGATGTCTACCCGGGGAGCCCAGTCCCCTGTTGCGATGACCTCTTGGCTTCCAGCCTGAGGTTGCCCCACCGCTCTCGTGTAGCGGTCGAACTTGTCCGCAATCTCTCGCCACGGATCCCATCTTACTATTTCCATTATGCACCTCCCTATTTGCGGGATTTAGGTTACCCCAATGGACTGTCCTGCATTCAGACCACCAAGGTTTTGGTTGTTCTCTCTGTCGCTCCAACTATTAATTAGGCTGCGACAATGCAGTAAAGTATCCCATAAAGGGTGTTATACTGCAAAACCGTTACCCTACAAATATAACATCCAGTATATAATAAACTAGGGCCAAGACTCATTTGATTATTTGAGGAAGTAGGCGAGTGCGGCAGCGATGCAGAGTGTGGAGATGAAGGTTTCGTCAAGCCTGTCATAGCGGGTGGCGAACCAGTTTAAGGGTTCAAAGAACTTAAGAATAATCTTTCTAAACAGTTGATCTGCCCCCTATAATAGATCCAAAAGTAAATTTAGATATTTGATATAAATCCTATATACAGGATGTCAGGAGAATGACTAGGAGGTATTACATTCTTCACAATTCTAAGTTAAACCGAGCTTTACAGAAGGGGAGCAGTACAGAATCACACACATTATCTTCGGCTCTAGATTGGGGTGAAGTCCATCGTATGAAACATCTAACTTAAAACTTGGACCGATTTCCGGGGGCTTGACCGCTTTATGAGTATTCAATATAACATACCGTTCTACAAATACCCGCTTCAGCCGCTGGATGTTGTTACCAAGCTTGGGGTGTCCGAGATGTCTTTACACCTGCTGAGATATCTTCGCCAGAAATTATCCGCTGTAGGTACGTAGAGGGAGCAACGAGACGTTTGAGAACTGGGTCGTATTGAGATTCGGCAGTAAGCTATTTTAAATCATTTTCAAAATTTACAGCGTAAAACTGTGGAGCCGTGAAGCAAGTTTGATACTGACTTCGCGGTACAGAGGATCAAAAAATTTACGCTGTTCGAGGCCCTGAAGTCCACATTAATGTTAGTTAAAAAAGAAACCGGGGTGGAGGAGACCACTCCGGCGTAAATGAGAAAGGAAGTCTCATTATGAGTAAAAGTATGGTTGAGAGTACCCGGTTACCTATGAAGATATTCCAAGTCCTCTCGTCGGCTCTACAACCACCGCCATTCCCTTCATTATCTGATTCGCAACCGTTGTTGCTTGTTATATAAACTATTATTAAGGTAGAATGAGACTGAATTTCGACAACTACAGCATCTATAAATTTTGTAAAACCGCAACAGCTGAACCGGATGACACAGAACATCAATATCGGTCTCGCAGGGTGCGGACGTATCGCAAGCCTGGTCTACCTCAATATGCTCAACAAGATTCCGGGGTTGAAGTTGATCGCCATTGCCGAGTCAGACTCGGCGATTAGAGAAAAGGCCGGAAAATCGGCACTTGATGTTACAATTTACCCGGACTATAATGACCTCCTCGGGGACCCGGACATAAATGCCGTAATCATCTGCCTGCCGAACCACTTGCACGCACAAGCCGCAATCGCGGCTTTCAATAACGGGAAGCACGTTTACCTCGAAAAACCGATCGCAGTTAAAAGAACAGAAGCCGAAGGGGTTATCACGGTGTGGAAGGAGAGTAACCTTGTAGGGATGACGGGATTTAATCTGCGGTTCAACCCCCTTTATCGTGCGCTCAAAGAACACGTGAAAACAGGGATAATCGGGGACGTGACGTGTGTGCGGACCGTATTCACATCCCCGGGCAGGGCTTTACCCGAATGGAAAAAGCGACGCAGCACAGGTGGTGGGGCGCTTTTAGACCTCGCTTCACATCATGTCGATCTAATTCAATATATCCTCGGAAACGACGTTATAGAGATATATGCCCGTGTTCGTTCACATACGACTGAGGACGATAACGTAGTGCTCGAATACAAAACATCCGGCAATATTGATATTCAATCCTACTTTTCCATAAATTCCGCGGACGAGGACAAGATAGAGGTGTACGGTACGCTGGGAAAACTCACAGCCGACAGATACAATTCACTTAACGTCGAAATCGATACCTCTGATTCGGCGGAGATGGGCAGGATTCGCCGTCTTACAAGGGGTATCCGTTCAATGCTTCTAAGCCCGAACCTCATCGACAAGATACTGGCCACCGGCAGAGAGCCTTCATTCGAGCTTGCGATCAGTCATTTTGTGTCAGCCATGAGAGGCCTGCAAAAGGCGAGTCCCGACCTCCTTGACGGGTACAAATGTCTTGCGGTATTGGAAGCGGCGGAAGAATCCGCGAGGACGGGGCGCGTGATCGCATTACAAGAATGCTAGATATCAGAACTCGTGTTATTAGACACATCCGATTAATAATGATTAAATTACTGCAAGTCTTATCATGAAAAAAGGTCAAACACCACACGTGTCCGTAATTATTACAACTATAGGCGGTTACGAATCAGTCCGCACGACGATTGAACATCTAAATAAACAGACGGTAAGGGAACGGCTCGAAGTAATAGTCATTACACCTCCACCGAAGTGGCCTGATGCCGTAAGGAAGGAGTTTAAACTCTTCTATAACTGCTCCCTCATCGAGGCGGACATCGATAACGAACTATACAAAGCCTGGGCGAGCGCGGTGCATCAGTCGAGCGCGCCCGTAGTGGCATTCGGAGAAAACCACGCCTTCCCGGAACCCAAATGGGCCGAGCCTTTAATAGAGGCGCACAAGGGTCCCTGGGCAGGAGTCGGCTGCGTCTTCAAGAATGCCAATCCGGATGGTATCAAGAGCCGGGCGCAGATGTACATGACATACGGACGCTATACGGAAACAGTAGAGTCCGGTGAAACTGACGACCTTCCCGGACACAACACCTCTTACAAACGCCCGATCCTGCTTGATTACGGGAGCGAGCTAAAGTATATGCTGACAAGAACAGACATTATGCATATGGACCTCCGCTCGAGGGGACACCGACTTTACATTGAGATCAAAGCCGGATTCCGATATATCAACGTATCTAAAACCCTTTCCATACTCTTAGATCTCTTCTATAACGGTCAGTTGTACACGGCCGACCTAGTAAATTATAAAAAATGGTCTCCCATGCAACGCTTTGTCCATGCCTTACTCGAACCGATGATAAAACTTAAACATTTCAAGGGAACATTAGAAAGCATCAGGCGGGCGGGCGAGTGGAACAGACTCGTGCCCTCCGCCCTGCCCATCATTTTATTCGGGCATACAGCTCACTTCTTCGGGAAAGTAAGGGGCTACTTCACCGGGTCCAGCGACATCCGGCGGAAAATAAACAGTTACGAGCTCGAGAAGTTCAAATACATCACTGAGCAGGACATCAAACATGTATCGAATCTATGAAAATGCGTTTTCGGGCTTCACAAGATGAAAATCCTGCTCATAAATGATTACGGGATTCCACAAGGCGGAGCCGAGGTACAAATTTCAAGGCTTCGTCAATTGCTGAGAGAAAGGGGGCACGACGCCAGATTATTCACGACCGATTTAGAGACCGAAAGTTTAAAAAACGTTGCCGATTACAAGTGCACTGGGACTGTCTCGTCATTCCGCACACTGCTCCAGACTTTTAATCCAATGGCTTATCTCAGGCTCAGAGAAGTGATAAGAGAGTTCAAACCCGATATAGTTCATGTAAAAATATTTCTGACCCAGCTCTCACCACTCATACTGCCACTTCTGAGCGACATACCCTGCCTCCATCACATAGCATGGTACCGTCCTGTATGTCCGACGGGAATTAAATTCCTCCGGGACGGAGACCTCTGTACAGTGAGGGCGGGCATTTCTTGTTACCGGAATGGGTGCTTGCCCTTGAGAGATTGGCTCCCTCTCATGATTCAGATGAAGCTATTCAGACGATGGCGTAGAGTATTCGACTTTACACTGACCATTAGCGAATCGGCAAGAGACACCCTGTTCCAAAACGGAATCGACCCCGTGGAAGTCCTTCAATACGGTATACCCGGCAAACCGGAAGGCAATTCGTTATCCGAGACACCTACCGTCGTGTTCGCCGGGCGACTTGTGAGGGAAAAGGGTGTCAATATTTTGCTGCGCGCATTTGTCAAAATCACCAGGCAATTGCCATCGGTCAAGCTGCTGATCGCGGGGGACGGACCAGAGAGAGAGAAGCTGGATCTCCTCATTTCCGAATTGAATTTATCGTCGTACGTTACCTTTCACGGTCATCTCTCACTTCTGGATATCGATAAAACGTTCAGCGGAGCATGGGTGCAGGTGGTACCCTCGGTATGGGCGGAACCCTTCGGTATAACGGCCGTTGAGGCCATGATGAGAGGGACCGCAATAATAGCCAGTGACTCCGGGGGTCTAAGGGAAATCATCGAGAATGGAAAGAGCGGTATTCTAGTGCCCCCTGGCGATGCCGATGCGCTCGCCGATAAATTAATGATGTTACTGAAGGATAAAGGACTATCCGAATCATTGGGAAAAGCCGGACGCAGAAGAGCAGAATTAAGGTATGGTGAGGAGCAGTTCCTCGATAAAATCATCGGCATATATGAAACGCTTTATAACACACGATATCAAAACAAGAGCGCGTGAACTCGTTCATTTAGCATGATTATATCCTTGTCTCCGGTCATGCCGACATATAAAACTCGAAGAAAAGTTCAATTCCGGCTATAAAACCGCATACCGACTCAATTGACAGATTCACGGTTTTTTCATTCCTCTGGGCCGCGGTAGTACTTTTTCACATCGGCAAATGGAATATCTGGCTTTATTCTCCCCTTTCATTTGCGCTGACAATTTCAGCCGCGCTTGTCATTCTCAAGCCCTCATCTCTGAGTAGATTCTATATTTTAATTGTCCTCCAGCTTATAGATTCTTTTGGAAAGATGCCGTGGATAGCCAACCACTGGCTCTTTGTAACATTCGTCAATCTGACGATTCTCTTCTCCGAACTGGTCCTGATAATATCCTCAAGAAACATTAAAATAGACAAATCCAAACTCTTCGGTACTTTCGCCCCGCCCGTGAGACTCGAGCTCGTGCTGCTATATTTAATGACCTTTTTTCATAAGCTCAATTTGGATTGGCTCGACCCCCATGTAAGCCGCGGAACCGAGATGTATTTGCTGATGACAAATGGTCTCGGTTTCTTCCAATCCCCTGTTTTCTCGCATTACGCGGCTATATATGGAACGCTCACAACGGAGCTTATGATACCTCTATTCTTTATTATAAAGAGACTGCGTTTGGCGGGCATAATGGCTGCTTTAATATTTCACTACGTACTCGGGGCGGATGAGTTTTACAATTTTTCGGCGGCAACTTTCGCACTGCTCTTTCTGTTCACTCCCGACGACTTTCATGACTGCATTCATAAATGGTGGAACCCCTCACGTATAGCCGGAACATATAGACGAGTTGCAGCGGAACGCTCTTTTAAAAAAGCAAAAATAACGGTTCTCGCGATTATAGGAGCCACGGCTGCGGCAATTTTTATATACTCTCAGCTCACGGCGGAGCTATACGGGCATTTCATAGAGATCAGGGAGCCGGGCAGCATTGGCAAAACGAGGCTGTATTATGCTTTTCTCGGTCTCTGGTGGTTATACGGCCTTTCGATTATTACTCTTTTACTATTTACGATTAAAAAAGGAAAGGCACCTTCGAACGAACGTCCTTATTTCATACCCAAGTATAAAATATTAATGATATACCCTTTACTCGTAATTATAAACGGGCTCTCCCCCTATCTGGGACTGAAAACACAAACATCCTGGTCTATGTTCAGCAATCTCCGCACCGAAAACGGGTCATCAAATCACCTGATAATACGGCATCCGTATTACCTCGCGGATTATCAAAACGACCTTGTTAAAATAGTGCACTCGTCTGACCCACACCTGAACGCTTTTAGAGAGAAAGGATATTTAATTCCATATTTTGAGCTTCATTGCTACCTCAGCCGTAAAGCCGACAATAACGTAGAACTCGATTTCGTTCGTAACGGCTCATTCGAGTCTATTTCGACACCCGCCGATTACCCGGAGCCCTTTACACCCGTGAGTTTTCTTTCCCGTTAGCTGTTATCTTTCAGGCATGTCCCGGAGTGGGAAAAGAGTGTGTGCCAGCATTGACGAGTTTATTGTAAGAACGCGGAGCCCCAAATTGAAAGAGCGGGAAAACCAATTATAATTGATGACATCAAATGGCGTCCGATCTCAAGATCCCTCCCTTCATAATATTAGGCATAGACGCAGGCGACCCGGGATTTATACGAGAGTGGTCTGCACATGGTTACTTACCATCTATATCTTCCATCATTAAAGACGGCATATGGGGCAAAACCTCGGGACCGGAACTGGTGACCGAGCATGGAGTATGGATATCGCTTTTGAGCGGCATTTCACGAAGCCGACATGGTTACCACTACTTCAGGCAGTTAAAACCAGGGACATACGATTTGGAGTCGGTCACTGGACTAGACATAGACGCCCCTCCATTCTGGTCGCATTTAATCGGGACAGGTAAGAAATCACTTATTGTCGATGCAGCCGACATACGTCTTTATGAAGGTCTTACGGGAATTCAGGTAGCAAACTGGGCGACTCATCATAATTGGGACCCTTACCATTTTGTCACGGCCTCCGAGCCTCCGGAGATTATCGACGAAATAGGCAAGAAATTCGGAAGTAAGCTCTTAACCGTAGAGAATCATAATAGCACTTTCGAACAGGACATGGCTATTTACAGGAAATTATTGGAAAATGTCAGGATAAAAGGCGAAATGTGCCGATACCTCCTGAAGCAGGACAGATTCGATATCTCCTTGTTGATATTTGCGGAATCCCACGCCGCAAACCACCAGTTCTGGAAGTACCACCCCGGAATGAGAGCCCCCGGTGACAGGGATTGCGAGCTAACCTATGCCATAAGAGACGTATACGCGGCTATAGATAACGAAATCGGGCTTATACTCAAATTATTCGATAACCCTAATGTTTGTATAGTGTCCTCGGTTGGCATGGAAGACGATTACCCGAATGCTGCTCTCAGCGAGGTATTCTGCAGACAACTCGGTTTTCAGGCCTCGCCGGAGGGAGGCTCATACTCCGTGAGGCCAATAGACATCGCCCGGAGACTGCTGCCGGAGTCGGTACGGATGGCGCTCAGCAGGCATATGCCGAGGGATAAAAGGGAGCAGCTCGTTTCCGACCGGTTCAGAACAGGGACGGACTGGAGCAGGACTACCGCCTTCTCTATACCCGTATCTTATACGAGCTTCATCCGCGTCAATCTCAGGGAACGGGAGCCACAGGGTATAGTCGAGCCGGGAAACGAGTACCATTCCCTTATAGATAGAATCGCTGGCGAATTAAACAGGCTGGTCGATCCGGTAACAGTTGAACCCGCTGTGGTTTCCGTGAGCAAAACCGTAGAGATTTTTAAATGCGATCCTCACGAATTTCTCCCGGACATATTTGTGGAATGGAAGCCGGGAAGGTTTATGGAGCGAGTCGTACACCCGGAAACGGAGCTCATTCAAAAAAAACCCGAATTTTTCAGGAGAAGTGACCATTCCTCGTACGGTTTTTTCGCTCTTTCAGGGCCATCCGTAATAGCGAGGGGAGAAATCGACAATGACAATATAGAAGTCCTGGACATCGCCCCGACTTTTATGTCGCTTTTGGGAGAACCGGTCCCGGATATAATGCACGGCCATACACTCCTCGATTGACCGGATGACGATATATGCATCACGACTGCTTGCCTTTATCTAAGACGAGTTGTTAGTCTAATTTACGATGCCCACACATATGCCGTTCGTAAGCCTCCTATGACCAGAGAAAAAACAGAAGACAGACGTTCCACAGGCGCCCGCCACATGCTGGACGGAACGGTTCGCGTGTTCCTGTCCGAATCGCTCCTCATACCGACAGGTCTCCTAACCACAATTTTCCTCACCCGCATGCTCGGTCCCGGGAATTACGGAATATACGGTCTCGCGGTAAGCATCGTCCTATGGATCGAATACAGCATTTGCAATATGTTCGGCGGAACGAGCATAAAGTTCATAGGAGAAACAGACGACTGGGAGCCTATCGCGACCACTGTGCTCAAATTATATCTGATAGTCTGTGCTGCGGCAGTGTTAGCGTTGTGGCTGTTTTCCGGAAAGATAGCGGAAATACTCAATGCCCCGAACTTGGAGTCCTGCCTCTCACCGCTGGCGATAGACATACCGATATTTGTGCTTTCTTCCGCGCACCTGCACATACTCGTGGGATTAGGAAAATTCAGGG
This sequence comes from Thermodesulfobacteriota bacterium, assembly GCA_044451425.1. GTDB lineage: Bacteria > Desulfobacterota_D > UBA1144 > Nemesobacterales > UBA2774 > 2-12-FULL-53-21. Next base: position 688 of record JBIOKC010000060.1, on the reverse strand, counting down.
AGAGAGCCCTGACAAGAGCCGTGCGCTGGTTAAGCAGACTGGTTCTGATAGTGGTACTCGTTGAGGTCGGGCTCTCAGTCGAAGGCGCTATACTGGGTATAATAGCCTCCTCGCTGCTCGAATTGATAATAGTCCGCTCATACATCCGCCCTCCGATATTCAAGCATTCCGATTTTGATACACGGAAGCTGTGGGGTTTCGTAGCCCCCTCTATTTATATTCTCCGTAAGCATGAGACTCTACGACAAGCTGGATCTGCTGCTTTTGAAAGGTCTGGGAGGCACGGCGGAGCAGGCGGGAATTTATGTAGCAGCACAGAATTTATCCATCGTTCCGGGTCTTTTCGCACTTTCATTCTCCCCTCTGCTGCTGGCGACAATAACCAAGACTATCAGCTCCGGCAATAAGGCGTCGGTCGCGCACCTAGTAGAGACATCGTACCGGATTGTGATCTTGTTTTTACCATTCGCCGCTATGACGGCGGGCTGTTCGAATGAAGCGGTAGCAGACCTTACACTGGATAACCTGATACTTAAGGAAGCCTCGAAGGGAAACTTCTAAGCACCGAACGCAGACGCAGGTGTATGGTACACATACGGCAGAAGCTGGGTGTATCAGAGCGTAGAGCCTGTAAAGTTTTAAACCAGCCGCGTTCGGTGCAGCGTTGTCAATCAAAGAAATCAGAAGG